>JALRCL010001012.1 GCA_023268575.1 Patulibacter sp. | reverse complement strand
ACCAGTTCCGCGCGGGCAACCGCGGGCCGGCCGAGCACGCGGCGTGGCAGGAGCGCTTCGCCGCCTGGCGCGACGCGGACGCCGACCGCGCCGCCGCGTGGGATGCCGCCTGGGCCGGCAAGCCGCTGCCGGGCGTCCAGGAGGCCCTGCGCGCCGTGCCCGCGGAGAAGGAGGCCACGCGCGTGTCCGGCAAGCGGGCGATGGCGGCCTTCGCGCCGTTCGTGCCGACCCTCGTCGGCGGTGCGGCGGACCTCGCCTCGTCGACGAACACCGTGCTGCCGGACGCGGGCGACTACACCCGCGACGCCGTCGGCCAGAACGTGCACTTCGGGGTGCGCGAGCACGGCATGGGCGCGATCGTCAACGGCCTCGCGGCGCACGGCGGCATCGTCCGGCCGTACGGCTCGACCTTCCTGCAGTTCGTCGACTACATGCGCGGCGCCGTCCGCCTGTCGGCGCTGCAGAACCTGCCGGTCGCCTGGGTCTATACCCACGATTCCGTCGCGCTGGGCGAGGACGGCCCGACCCACCAGCCCGTCGAGCACCTCGCGTCGCTGCGGGCGATCCCGAACCTCGTCGTCCTGCGGCCCGGCGACAGCGTCGAGACCCAGGCGGCGTGGGCGACGATCCTCGAGGACGTCGACGGGCCGGCCGTCCTGGCCTTCAGCCGCCAGGGCATCGCGCCGCTCCCGCGCGACGGGGGCGACGACGCGGCCTGGGAGGGCGTGCGTCGTGGCGGCTACGTCGTGAAGGAGCCCGCCGAGGAGCCCTCGGTCGTGCTCGTCGGGACGGGCGCCGAGGTCGGCGTCGCGGTCGACGCGGCGGCGCTGCTCGGCGAGCAGGGCATCGCGGCGCGGGTCGTCTCGCTGCCGTCGTGGGAGCTCTTCGACGCCCAGGACGACGAGTACCGCGAGGCGGTCCTGCCGGTCGGCCTGCCGTCGGTGTCCGTCGAGGCGGCCGTGACCTTCGGCTGGGAGCGCTACGTCGACGTCGCCGTCGGCATCGACCGCTTCGGCGCCTCGGCCCCGGGTCCGGAGCTGCTCGAGCGGTTCGGCATCACCCCGTCGGCCGTCGCCGCCCGCGCGCAGGAGCTGCTCGGCGCCTGACGCCGCACGCTCGGCGGTGCCCGCGGGCGCCGCCGACGCGTGGATCCGGAGCGGAGCGACCCGCGATGGCCGACGGCCGGGCAGCGGCGGCGCGCGTGGTGCGCCGGATCGCGACGCTCGTGGGGCGCCGCCGGCGCTCCCTGCTCGTCGTCGTCCTGCTGATCGCGATCGTCGCTGCGCTCGTGGGGGACGGCGCGTCGCCGCCCGAGCGGTCGACCGACCTCGCGGCGCTGCTCGAGGTCGAGCCGTCGCTCGCCCCGCGACCCTCGCGCAGCGCGCTGGCGCCGACGCGCGGCAACGGGCTGGCGTGCGTGGCCTCGGGGCCGGTCGAGCGGCGCCGCGGGCGAGCCGACCGCCGGCGTCGCGTCGCGCTGACCTTCGACGACGGCCCCTCGCCGTTCACGATGCCGATCCTCCACGAGCTCGAGCGGCGCAAGGCGCGGGCGACGTTCTTCCAGCTCGGTCGCGAGGTCGCCCGGCGGCCGTGGGTGTCGCGCGAGCTCGTGCGCCGTGGGCACGCGCTGGGCAACCACAGCTGGTCGCATCCCAGCCTCGCCGCCGGCGACGGCCGCGCGCGCCGGCAGCTCGCCTTCGCCCACGGCGCGCTGCGCGGGGCGGTCGGCCACGCCGGATGCCTCGTCCGTCCGCCCTACGGCGCGGTCAGCCGCCGCTACGAGCGCCTGCTGCGCCACCGCGGCGAGCTCTCGATCCTCTGGGACGTCGATCCGCAGGATTGGAAGCGTCCCGGCGTGCGGGCGATCGTGCGCGACGTCGTCACCCGTGCGCGTCCCGGCTCGATCGTCCTGCTGCACGACGGGGGCGGCGACCGGACGCAGACGCTGCACGCGCTGCCGTGGATCATCAAGGGCCTGCGCCGGCGCGGCCTGCACCTCGTGACGGTGCCGACGCTCCTGGGCCTCGAGCGTCGCTGACGGGATTCGCCGCATCCGACGGCCTGCGGCGACGGAGGTGCGCGGCCCGCCGTCGCTCCGGACGCGTCGCCCGCCGCGTCGCGGCCAGGCCGTCAGTCGATCGGCTGGACCTCCTGGCCGCCGTCCGTGCTCGGTCGGGAGGAGCCGGACGAGGGCCGGGCACGGGAGCCGCGGCCGGCGCTCGATCCCGAGCCGCTCGACGCCGGGCGTGGCGGCGTCCCGGACCCGGAGGACCCGGTCGGCGGGGTGCTCGGGGCGGTGGGCGTCGTCGCGACCGTGGGCGTCGTCGCCGTCGTCGTGGCCGCGGCGGTCTCCCGCGCGGCGGCGCGGCGTCGCGCGGCGCGCGCCCGGCGGGCCGCCCGGGCCCGGGCCGCCGCGCGGGAGGCGCGGGCTGCGGCTTCGGCGCGTGCCGTCTCGGCACGCTGGGCCTCCGCCCGGGCGGCGTCCTCGTCGGCCGTCGTGCCCTGCTCGACCGCCGGCACCTGCTCGACCGGGGCCGGGGCCGCCGTGGGGGTGGCGTCGTCGCCGCCGCCCAAACCGATGCCGAGCACGACGAGCACGACCGCCACGAGCCCGCCGGCGGCGATCACCCGGCCCGGTCGCGCGACGGCCGCGGCGAGCAGCGCGGCCAGCGGCGCGAGCGCGGCGCGGGGCGTGCGTGCCCTCGGCGGCGCGGTCGCGGGCGGCGCGGCGACGTCGGGGGCGTCCGCCGCTGCGGCGGACACGGCGCCGGTCTCGCCGGTGAACCACGAGGTCG
>JALRCL010000444.1 GCA_023268575.1 Patulibacter sp. | reverse complement strand
GCTACCTCGTGAGCCCCGATGCAGGACGACGCCGGTTCGCGGACGAGGCTCCGCCGGGAGACCGTCCTGCGGCCGCCGCTCAGGACTGGACGCTGCCGCCGTCGATGTTGACGCCCTGGCCGTTGATCGCGGCCGCGGCGTCGGAGCAGAGGAACGCCGTCAGGGCGCCGACCTCGGCGGTGTCGACCATGCGGTTGATCGGCTGGTTCCGAAGGAACTTCCGGACCATCTCCTCGGGGGTGGCGCCGCGGGCGGCGGCGGCCTTCTCGGCCTCGCCGCGGACCATCTCGGTGTCGACCCAGCCGGGCATGATCGCGTTGGCCGTTCCGCCGTGGCCGGCGAGCTCGGCGGCCAGCACGCGCGTCAGCCCGTGCAACGCGTGCTTGCTCGACGCGTACGCGGCGGTGTGCGACACGGCGTAGCGGGAGTAGAGGGAGCAGATCGTCACGATCCGGCCCCAGCCCTGCTCGCGCATCGCCGGCACGAGATCCGACGCGACGACGAACGCCGAGGTGACGTTCACCTCCATCGACCGGTCCCACTCGGCGATGTCGAGCGCGCCGACCGCGCCGTTGCGGGCGATCCCCGAGCAGTGGACGAAGACGTCCGGCAGGCCGCCGAGCGCCTCCGCGGCCCGCTCGGCGAGCTGGGCGCTCTCCTCGCGCACCGCCAGGTCGGCCGTCAGCGCCACGACGGCGCCGTCGGTCCGCGGAGCGGCCTGGGCGACCGTCGCCTCCAGGCCCTCGCGCCCGCGCGCGACGAGCGCGAGGTCCATGCCCGCGTCGGCCAGCGACAGGGCGATCCCGCGCCCGATGCCCTGACTGGCCCCCGTCACGAGCGCCCGGCGCCGGGCGCCCCGTGGGGCGCCCGGATGCGTCGCGTCGCTCACGCCACCGCGGCGTCGGCGACGTACTGCGGGTAGAGCTTCTCCGCCGCGGCGCGCCGGGTCGGCACGTGCTCCGTCGGCAGGTCGCGCGGCTCGTACTGGCGCAGGATCCGCCGGGCGACCGTCTGGCGGTGGACCTCGTCCGGGCCGTCGTAGATCCGGGCGGCGCGCGCCCAACGGAGCATCTCCTCGATCGGCATGTCGGTCGTGAAGCCGAGCGAGCCGTGGATCTGGAGGGCGCGGTCGAGCACGTCGTGCATGATCGGCGCGCCGTAGTACTTGATCATCGCGATCTCGGTCCGCGCGTTCGACGCGCCGACCTGATCCATCGTCCACGCCGCCTTGAGCGTCAGCAGGCGCGAGGCCTCGATCGCGGCGGCGGAGTCGGCGACCCAGTTCTGGATCGTCTGCTTCTCGCTCAGCAGGCTGCCGTGGACGCTCTTGCTCACCGCCCGCTCGCAGAGCATGTCGAACGCCCGGCGGCAGACGCCGATCCAGCGCATGCAGTGGTGGATGCGGCCCGGGCCGAGCCGCTTCTGCGCCAGGACGAACGCCTCGCCCTCCGCGCCGAGCAGGTTCTCGGCCGGGATCCGCACGTCGCGGTAGTGGACCTCGGCGTGCGAGTGCACGAGCCCCCGGTGGTACGTGTCGTGCATGAGCCCGAGCTCGCGCATCTCGATGCCCGGCGAGTCGGTCGGGACGATGAACATCGACATCGTCTTGTAGGGATCCGCGCCCGGCGAGGTGTCGGTGCGCGCCATGACGATGTGGAAGTCGCTGCGGGTCGCGTTGCCCACCAGCCACTTCGTGCCGTTGAGGACCCAGTCGCCCCCGTCGCGGACCGCGGCGGTCGTGAACTGGCGCGGATCCGAGCCGGTGCCCTGCTCGGTCATCGAGAAGGCGCTGTAGAGCTTGCCGTCCAGCAGCGGCTGACCCCACTGCTCCCACTGCTGCTCGTTGCCGCCGATGGCGATGAGCTCCGAGTTGCCGGAGTCCGGCGCCTGGTTGCCGAACACCGGCGGCGCGAGCTCCGAGCCGCCGAGGATCTCGTGCATGAGGCCGAGCTTCACCTGGCCGTAGCCGGGACCGCCGTGCTCCGGGCCGAGGTGCGCGGCCCACAGGCCCTGCTCCTTGACCTCCTCCATCAGCGGCTTGATCGCTTCGCGGTAGCTGCGCCAGTCGAGGTCCAGCGTCTCGAGCGGGTGGATCCGCTCGCGCACGAAGGTGCGCATCCACTCGAGCTTCTGCTCGAACTCCGGCTCGGTCGAGAAGTCCCAGGCCATGTCTCCAGCTCTCCCTGTCGCGGTCGCGGCCGCGCGGGTGGGGCGCGGCGGTGCACGATCGAACCTAGTTCGTCGCTCGTTGCGCGCTCGGGCACCGGCCGGCGGGCTTCTGGAGGAGGCTCCAAGAGCACCCCCGGAGCGTCGCTGGAGCAGTCGGCGCCGTCAGCAGGAGCCGGAGGGCACGATCCGTCCCCCTCCGCAGTCCTGGGCCGTCGACGGCGTGGGCCGCTGCGGCTCATGCGGCACGGCGGATTCGTGAGGGCGGTCGTCAGAGTCGTGCGTCACCACCGTGTCGCCCGCCTCGATGCCGGTGACGAGCGCGACGCCGTCGGCGGCCCGGACGTCGCGGGGCGTGCCGTCGGCGGCCGTGACCGTGGGCGCCGAGGCGCCGGCCGGGGGTGCCGAGACGAGGTAGCTCTGGGCTCCGGTGCCGACGCGCAGCGTGATGCCCCGCGTCCCGAACGTCACGTCCGACACGCAGGTGGACGCGTACTCGCGTTGGGGGTCGTCGGTCGCGGGGTCCGGTCCGGTGACGCACCAGCCACCGCCGGACTTCGGGATGAAGTACGCCGTCCCTCCGGGCACCGCCACCGCACGCGCCTGGTCGAGGCGGCCGGCGTCGACGACGGCCTCGGGCAGGTCGTGCCTGAGCGCGGAGGCATCGACGGTCGGGCGCTTCAGGAGGGGCACCGCGGCGCGGACCTCCGTCGAGCTCGGGCCCGCGCCCGACGCGATGACGACGATCCCCGCAGCCACGACGGCGGTCACCACGACCGTCCTGCGGACGGCCCTCCGCGACGCGGAGCGAGCCGCCTGGCGACGAACCGCTCGGCGCAGCTCGCCCTCGAGCTTCGCCGTGTAGTCCGGCATCGACCCGTGCGTCATCGCTCTCGCCCCAGTGCTGCTCGAAGCCGCGAGAGCCCGCGGCTCACGTTCTGGCGCACCGCCGTCTCGGTCGACCCGAGGCGGTGCGCGATGTCGGAGTAGCTGTCCTCGCCGAGGACGTGGGACTCGACGGCGCGTCGTTGCGCCTCGGGGAGCTCCTCGAGGGCGAGGAGCAGGGCGCGATCGTCGATCCCGCGTGACGCGAGCTGCTCGTAGTCCGCCTCGTCGCGCGACGTCAGCGCGACCCGCTCCATGCCGAGCCTGACCCGCGCGTGCTCCTCGCGGGCCCCACGACGGGCGTGGTCCGCGAGCTTGCTCGACGCGATGCGCAGCAACCAGGGACGCGCGCTGTCGTGGCGCGCCCTGAAGCGGCGTCGGGCGAGCAGCGCCGCGGCGAACGTCTCGGCCGTCAGGTCGCCGGCGGTCGCGGGATCGACGCCGCGTCTGGCGTAGAAGGCCATCACGACGCCGATGTGGCGCCGGTAGAACACCGCGAACGTGTCTTCCGCGTGCTTGGAGCTGCGGAGCAACCGTTCGTCCGGCCACGTGGTGAATGCCTCCACGATGGGTAAACGCTCGACCGGCCCCGGTTGTGACACTCCTTCGCGCCGGGCCCGCCGAAGCGGACCCGACGCGATGGTCCCTGGAGGAGCCTCCAACCGGGAGGCTCCGGGAACGAGGCGGCGTCAGCCGACGCGCACCGTGCGGCGCGCGGTCCCGCCGCGGTTGCCGGCCGCGTCGTAGCTCCACGCGCGCACGATCACCGGCGTGCTGCCCTTCCGCGCACGAGCGGGCACCGACGAGGAGCGGAACCGCAGCTTCGTCGTCCACGAGCCCTTCCGGGGCGTGCTGACGATGAGCGGCCGGTCGCACGAGCGGCGCGGCGTCCAGGTGCCCTTGCGGGTCAGGAACCGGCAGCCGCCGCGAACGCTCCGCGCGACGCTGACGAGCGTCCGCGGCGCCGTGGCCTTCCGCGACGCGCAGCCGGTGAGGTCGCTCGCGCGGCCCTGGATGGTGAGCGTCACCCGCCCGCGGGAGCCCGACCGCAGGCGCGTGGAGCGCAGCCGCGTCGTCGGGGCGCGCCGGTCCGCGCAGACCGTCGCGCTCGCGCCGCTGCCGCCGCTCGCCGCCGGCGGGGTCGTCGTCGCCGGAACGGCCGGCGAGAGGACCGTCGGCAGCACCGACGGCGGGCCGTCCGGCGCCGGGATCGTCGTCGGCTCGTCCGCCGACGCCGCCGGCGGGGCCGCGAGGAACGACACGTCGGCGAGCTGGATCAGCCCCTTCGACGGCGCCCCCGGGCCCCCGAACTCGAACCGCACCGACGCGACGCGCCGCAGGTCGATGCCCTCGAACGCCGAGAGCGGGATCCGCACGCCGTTGAGGACGGTGATCGAGCGCAGCGCCGAGCGCAACGAGCTCGTCCACGCGCCGACCCGCGTCGTCGCCGCGTGGCCGTCGGCGTCGGTGAGCGTCACCGCCAGGTCCTGCGCCGCGCCGGGCCCGGGGTTCTCCGGCGCATCGGCGTCGTTGGCCGCCTGGAACGTCAGCGCGCGGAAGCCGCTGACGTCGCGGGTCCCGCCGTCGGCGCCGAGCCCAAGCGCCAGCGAGGCCGGGCCGTCCCAGCCGACCGTCAGCTGCGGGCCCCACGAGGGGCCCCGTGCCGGGCAGGCGACCGGCTGGCGGGTCTGCTGGTCGCAGAGCTCGAACCGCGCGAGCCGCTCGGCCTGCACCGCGCCGCCGAGCTCCGTGGTGGTCGGCGGGGCGTCACCGGCGCCGGGACGCAGGACGTCCAGCCGCTGGTCGGCCGGCGCGACGTAGCTCGTCCGGACCAGCTCGTCGCAGGGCACCACCGCGAGGCTCGCGCCGGTCGGGCAGGCCGAGCTCGGGAGGGTCACCTCGCCGGTCATGAGCGGGTCGAACGCGCGCTCGCCGCCGACGTAGCGCCGCATGAACGCGTTCATCAGCGCGACGCCGGTCTTGCGCTGATCCTCGGCGGCGAGGCGCCCGGTGCCCGGGTCGCTCTGGCCGCACCCGCCGGAGTAGAAGCGCGCGTCGTCGCTGCTGGCGGTCCAGACCGTGTTGTAGAAGTTGTGGTTCGCGCCCTCGACGTACCAGTGCGTCAGCGCGTTGCGGGCGTTGTCGGGGTGGTACTTCGCCTGGCCGAAGAAGTTGTCCCCCGCGAGGGTGCTCACGTCACCGTCGCAGCCCGGGAGCAGCGTCGCGTAGTTCGTGCCCTGCGGGACGGTGTCGGGTGCCGAGTAGACCGGGGCCAGCGCCAGCACGCCGGCCAGCGGGAACTGCGGTCCGCGCGTGTTGTTGCGGTTGTACTCGATGTAGTGGCTGACGCCGTCGCCGCCGCGCGAATGGCCCATCAGGCCCACGCCGCCGGAGAGATCGAGCTTGCCCTTGAGCGACGGGCGCGGGAGCGACGAGCTCGGGTCGGCCCAGCCGATCGTGCCGGCGCCGTCGTTCCAGCCGCGGATCGCCTCGAGCGTCGCCTGGAGGAGCTGCGATCGCGCGAGGTTGCCGTCGGCGCCGTTGGATCCCCAGATCCGTGCGAAGTTCGCCTCGACGCTGACGACCGCGTAGCCGTGGCTGGCGAGGTTGTCGGAGAGGTAGTCGTAGCCCGCGAAGCTGTTGTACTTCCCGCCGACCGGGCACCCGTCGCGGGAGGGGCGGTCGGGTTCGGAGACCCCGGGGTCGTCGGCCGGGCTCGGGGTGATCGGCGCGCCGGAGGTGCTGCGGCACGGGCTGGCGTTGCCGTGGAGGAAGACGACCACCTTCGACGGCCCCGGAGCGTTCCGCGGGTAGGTCACCGTGCCGCGCAGCGGCACCAGCGTGCGACCCTGGTTGGGGTCCTGGGCACTGAGGTTCAGCAGCACGTCGCCGGCGGCGTACTCGTGCCGCTCGACCGCGTACGGCCCGTCCTTGCTCGGGTCGGCGCCGCCGAGCGCCTCCTGGCCCGGTGGCGTGGCCGCCGTCGCCGGGTGAGGGATCAGGGCGAGCGCGACGGCGGCGAGGAGCCCGGGCAGGGGCAGCCACCGTCGGCGGTGGGACGGTCGGGACATCGGAGGGTCCTTCGGGAGGGGGCGGGGGGCGGCGCGCTCGCGGCGCGATCCGCTGCGACGCCGCGAACGGCGCGCAGCTCACGACGGTAGGCGCGGCGCGCCCGCCCGCCGTTGGACGGCGAGCCAAGGCGCCGCCCCGCGTCCCCGCCCGCCCCGGTGGTGGAGACCGCCCCGGCCCGGCCGGTGCGCTCGATGGAGGAGCTGTTGCTGGGGTGCCGCGCCGAACTGGCGGACCGGCCCTTTGCCCCGCAGGACCTGCGGGACCGTGCC
>JALRCL010000991.1 GCA_023268575.1 Patulibacter sp. | reverse complement strand
GCTTCCCCTGTGGGAGCGGACGAATGTCCGCGACGCGGGCGGTGGCAGGAGTCGCGGCGGATTGCCGCTCCCACGAAAGAGGGGCGCGGGCGGTGGCGGGAGTCGCGGCAGGCTGCTGCTCCCGCGAAAGCGCGATGCGGGGCTCACGCCCACTGCCCGCCCACAAGCCTGCGGCTCGCGGGCGCGTTTGCCCTTCCAGATTCAAGAGGGCGGCGGCGGTGCTCAAGTCTGCGCGGGCGGCGCTCCTTCGGTGCGCCGCAGGCGAATGCCCAGTTCCCGCAGCTGCATTTCGCCCACCGGGGTCGGCGCGGCGGTCAGCGGGCAGCTGGCGGTCTGGGTTTTGGGGAAGGCGATGACTTCACGGATCGACCGCTCGCCGCGCATCAGCATCACCAGCCGGTCCAGACCAAACGCGATGCCGCCGTGCGGCGGGGCGCCGGCCTTCAGCGCGTCGAGGAGGAAGCCGAACTGCTCGTGGGCCTGCTCGGGCGTGAAGCCGAGGAGCTCGAGGACCGCCTCCTGCTGGTCGGTGCGGCTGATGCGGACCGAGCCGCCGCCGACCTCCCAGCCGTTGACGACGAGGTCGTAGGCGCGCGAGCGCAGCGCGCCCGGGCCCTCCGCGCCCTCCGGGCCGTAGGTGCCCGCCCCGCGCAGGTCGTCGGCGGTGACGTCGCCGCCGCCCGGCGCGCACGGCTGGGTGAAGGGGTGGTGCAGCGCGTCCCACCGCTGGTCGTTGCGCTCGAAGGCCGGGAAGTCGACGACCCACAGGACGTCGTTGCGGTCCTCGCGCAGGTCGAACCGGTCGGCGAGCTCGAGCCGCAGCGTGCCGAGGACCGAGGCGGCCGTCGAAGCCTGGTCGGCCACGATGAGCAGCAGGTCGCCCGGCGAGGCAGAGAGCGTCGCCTTGATCGCGTCGATCTCCTCCGGGGTGAGGAACTTCGCGATCGGCGAGCGCCAGGAGCCGTCCTCCTCGACGAAGCCCCACACGAGGCCGCCGGCGCCGCCCTTCTTCGCGATCTCCGTGAGCTCGTCCAGCTGCTTGCGCGGGACGGTCAGCGCGCCGGCGTTCAGGCCGCGGACGACGCCGCCCCCGGCGAGCGTTCCGGCGAAGACCTTGAACTCGGTGCCGTGCAGCGCGTCGGAGAGCTCCTGGATCTCGAGGCCGAAGCGGCGGTCGGGGCGGTCGTTGCCGTAGCGCAGCAGCGACTCGTCGTAGGAGAGGCGCTCCCAGGCGGGTGGCTCGACCTCGAGGCCGCCGGCCTCGAACGCGCGGGCCATGACGCGCTCGAACGTCGCGATGACGTCCTCCTCGTCGACGAAGCTCATCTCCGCGTCGAGCTGGGTGAACTCGGGCTGGCGGTCGGCGCGCAGGTCCTCGTCGCGGAAGCAGCGCACCACCTGGTAGTAGCGCTCGATCCCGGCGATCATGAACAGCTGCTTGAAGAGCTGCGGCGACTGCGGCAGGGCGTAGAACCCGCCCGGCTGCAGCCGCGACGGGACGAGGAAGTCGCGTGCGCCCTCGGGCGTCGAGCGCGTGAGGTACGGCGTCTCGATGTCGAGGAAGCCCTCCTCCTCCATCGCGGCGCGGATCTCGCGCACGATCCGGCTGCGCAGCAGCAGCGCGTCGCGGTTGCGCTCGCGGCGCAGGTCGATGACGCGGCGCTTCAGGCGCAGCAGCTCGTCGACGTCGCCGTCCTCGTCGACGGGGAACGGCGGCGTCTCGGCCTCGGCCAGGACGTCGATCGCCGCGACGCGCAGCTCGACGTCGCCCGTGCGCATCTTCGGGTTGACGTGCTCGTCCTCGCGGGCGCTGATCTCGCCGGCGACGGAGATGACGTGCTCGGGCCGCAGTCGCTCGGCGGCGGCGAAGACCTCCGGACCGCAGTCGGCGGGATCGAAGACGACCTGCAGCAGCCCGGTCCGGTCGCGCAGGTCGACGAAGATCAGCCCGCCGTGGTCGCGCCGGCGGTGCACCCAGCCGGCGACCCGCAGCTCGACGCCGACCGCCGCGCGACCGACGTTGCCCGCCCACTGCGAGCGGAAGCGGTTCTCGTGGACCGGCGCGCGCGCCACGCTGTCGCGGACGAGCTCGGCGATCCGCGCGTCGGTCGAGCGCGCGGAGGACTCGGCGGACGCGGACGACTCGGGGGCAGGCATGGCGGCGAACGGTACCGCCGGGCGGTCGGCGCGGGAGTCCCGGCCCCGCGCCGGGCGCCGGACCGGGCGGGCACCACGCCGGAACGTTCC
>JALRCL010000961.1 GCA_023268575.1 Patulibacter sp. | reverse complement strand
GCTGCGTCGCCTGGTCGGCCGGGTCCAGCGAGAGCGTTCGGGGTGCGGGCCGATAGTCGGCCGCGGCGACCGCCGGCGGTGGCGGCTCCCCGCCCTGCTCCTCGAAGAGCCCGCAACCCGGCAGCGCGCACGCGACCGCGGCGAGCCATGCGAGCGCCGGCCACGGTCGCGCCGCGTGCTCGCGAGCCCGCCTCCTCGAGCCGCTCGACGCGCGCATGGGGCGAGTATCCCGCGGGGTTGCGCGACGCGCGAGCGTCGCCGTAGCGTGCGTGCATGCGCCACGGCCGTCTGCTCCCTCCGGCGGTCGCCGGCGCTCTGGCAGCCCTTGCGCTGCTGCCCCCGCCCGGGGTCGCGGCCGCGGGCGGGCCGCCGGCGCTCTACGCGGTGCGCGACGGGCGGAGCGTTGCGGTCGCCGGTGCCGACGGGGCGCGGCGGACGGTGCTGCGCCTGACGCGCGGCACTCGGGGCTCGGCGGCCCTGGCGCTCTCCGGCGACGGCACGCGGCTGGCCGCGCGCCACGGGGCCGACGCCGTCCGCGTGGTGGACCTTCCGAGCGGGCGCGTCCGAACGATCCGTCGGACCGGACGGGCGACCGAGCTGCGCTTCTCGCCGGACGGGACGCGCGTGGCGGTCGTCGGGGCGCGCCCGGGCCGGTTCCGCGACCAGCTCCGGACCTGCGCGGTGGCGTCGGGCCGGTGCCGGACCGTCGACGGCCGGCGCGTGCTGGGCGCGCCCGCGTGGGCGCCGGACGGCCGCCGCCTGGCGTGGATCGCCGCCGTCGGGGAGGACGCCGCGCCCGAGCTGATGGCGGGCGACGGCCGCCGGAACCGGACGATCGCGCGGTTCCGGTTCCGGGGAACGCGCGTCTGGTTCCCCGATTCCCCGATCTGGGACCGCGGGGGCGTCGCGTGGGCCAGCACGCGCGTGCGACTGCAGGGCGGCGAGCTCGCGGGGATCCTCGCCTCCCGCATCCAGCGCTGGGACGGGCGGACCGTGCGCACCGTCGTCACGCGCCCGGCCGACGACGGGATCCCGCTGGCGGCGATCGCGCCGGTCGGGGGCGGGCCGGGGCTCGTCGCGCTCGCCACGCGGGAGGCGCGGACGCGCAGCGAGCTGCGCCTCGTCACCGTGGCCGCGGACGGGACCGTGGGGGAGACGGGGGTCGTCCTCGGGCGGTTCGGCGACGACGGTGCCGACGGCGTGCTCGGCCTGCACCCGCTCGTCGACGGGCGCGTCGCCGTCGTCGTCCGGGGCGACGACGGCGTTCCCGGCCACGGTCCCCGGCCGCGGCTGCAGCTCGTGACGATCGGCGGCGTCGACGGGAGCAGCGCCGGGCCCGAGGTCGCCGAGGGCGACGAGCTCGCCGTCGCGACGCCGTGGCCCGGCGGCGCGCCGCTCTGAGGCCGACGTGGCGCGACCGGGCGAGCAGGGGACCACGTCCCCGGTGCGCGACGTGCGACGGACCGCACGTCGGGTCGGCGCCGCGCTCGTGCGCCGCCGCCCGGATGAGTACGCTGTACGTGAGTACGCCGTCAACTCCGTTCGGCGAGCTCGGGACGGGGGCGCCGCCTCCGGGTCCCGGACGCGA
>JALRCL010000913.1 GCA_023268575.1 Patulibacter sp. | reverse complement strand
GCTCATGGGCCTCGGCGCGTACCCCGCGCCCGACCCGCTGTGGCTCGGGATGCTCGGAATGCACGGGACCCGCGCGGCGAACTACGCGATGGACGAGGCGGACCTCATCTGCTGCGTCGGCGCACGCTTCGACGACCGGATCACCGGCAAGCTCTCCGAGTTCGCGCCGCGCGCGAAGTTCATCCACATCGACGTCGATCCGGCGGAGATCTCGAAGAACATCCCCGCGCACATCCCGATCGTCGGCGACGCGAAGCAGATCCTCGGGCGGCTCGCCGAGGAGTACCAGGCGCTGGACGCCGACCACGACCGGCTCGACGCCTGGTGGCAGCGGATCCACGCGTGGCAGGAGCGCCACCCGCTGCGCTACGACCTCGACGAGCACCAGATCAAGCCGCAGGCCGTGATCCAGGCGCTGAACCGCGTCACGGACGGCGAGGCGATCGTCTGCTCCGACGTCGGACAGCACCAGATGTGGGCCGCGCAGTACTACGACTTCCCCGAGCCGCGCCGCTGGGTGAACTCGGGCGGGCTCGGGACGATGGGCTTCGGCCTCCCGTCGGCGATCGGCGCGCAGCTGGCCGACCTCGACCGGACGACGATCGTCGTGACCGGCGACGGGTCGATCCAGATGAACATCCAGGAGCTCGCCACGATCAAGCAGGAGAACCTGCCGATCAAGGTGATCTGCCTGAACAACGGCTACCTCGGCATGGTCCGGCAGTGGCAGGAGCTCTTCTGGCAGGAGCGCTACAGCCACGTCGACATGAACACGTTCGGCGGCGAGGAGGCCTCGCCGGACTTCGTGAAGCTCGCCGACGCGTACGGCATCCGGGGCGTCCGGCTGACGGACCCGGCGACGCTCGAGGACGACCTGCGCGCGGTGATCGAGGCCGACGGCCCGGCGTTCGTCGACGTCCGCGTCGTCCGCGACGAGAAGGTCTACCCGATGATCGCGCCGGGCGAGGCCGCCCGCGACATGGTCGGCTGAGAGTCCGGCTCCCACCGCCCACCCCACACATCCCATGGTCGACACGAACGAGCTGCTGAGCCTCGACGAGCTCGAGGCCGCCGGCAACATCCGCACGGGACGCAAGCACGTCCTCTCGATCCTCGTCGAGAACAAGCCGGGCGTCCTGACCCGCGTGTCGGGGCTCTTCACCCGCCGCGGCTTCAACATCGAGACCCTCTCGGTCGGCCCGACCGACGACGAGCGGATCTCGCGCATCACGCTGACGCTCGACGGGGCCGCGCACCCGATCGACCAGGTCGTCAAGCAGCTGCACAAGCTCGTCAACGTCCTGAAGATCAAGGACCTCGAGCCGACCGAGACGGTCGCGCGCGAGCTGGCGCTCTTCAAGGTCAGCTGCGACGGGCAGACGCGCTCGGAGATCCGCGAGCTCGCCGAGGTCTTCCGCGGCAAGGTCGTCGACGTCGGTCGCCGCTCGATCATCGTCGAGGTCACCGGCGAGCGGTCGAAGATCGAGGCGTTCGAGCGCCTCGTGCGCCCGTACGGACTCGTCGAGATGATCCGCACGGGCGAGGTCGCGATCTCGCGCGGCCGCGAAGAGACCTGAGTCCGCGGCTCAGGCGCGGCCCGCGCGCAGGAGCTCGAGCGTCCCACCGAGGGTGGAGGTCCGCCCGAGCAGCGCGGGCGCGTCGAGCCCCGAGGCGGCGATGAGCTCCGGCACGGCCCCGTCGCGGTGGGGGCGCGTGCCGGCGCGTCCGTCGGCGAGCTCGATCACCGCGAAGCCCAGCGACGCGAGCCAGCCGGCCGGCGGACCGAAGTCCGCGACGTAGAGCGCGCCGCCCGGACGCAGCACGCGCCGCGCTTCGCGCAACGCGGCCCGCTTGGCGTCCGGCGCCAAGTGGTGCAGCACGAGCGCCATGACCACGGCGTCGACGGAGCCGTCGGGCAGCGGCAGCGCCTCGGCACGTCCCTCCAGCCAGCGCGCCGCGCGACCGCTGCGCGCCATCGCGATCGCGCGCGCCTGCGGGTCCGGCTCGACGGCCGTGATCCGTGCGCTCGGCAGCTGGGCGTGGAGGGTGGCGACGAGGCGGCCGGTTCCGGCCCCGACCTCGACGAGCGTGCAGTCCGTACCGTGGCCGGCTTCGATCGCGGCGGCGAGGCGGGGGCGCCAGCGGCGCTCGCGCATCGTGGCGGCGACGAGCGCGTCGTAGGCGCGGACCGGGACGAAGCGGCCCGCGGCCGGAACGATGCTCGGGGTGGCGGTCATGGCCGCGATGATACGTACATGTTGCACTTGCGCAACAATCCCGTTCATGGTGGACGGGGAGATCGACGAGCCGCTGCGCGCCGCGATGCGCGCCGTGCTGCGCGAGCACGGCTGGTCGCGGACGACCACGGAGCGGCTCGCCGCCGCCGCGGGGCTCTCGCGGGTGACGCTCCACCGCCGCGGCGTTCGGCGCGAGGCGCTGCTGGAGGCACTGGCGAACGAGGCGGAGCGGGCGTGCCGCGACGCGCTCTGGCCGAGCCTCGTCGCCGACGCCCCGGCCGCGACGCGGCTCGAGCAGGCGCTGGAGGCGCTCTGCGACGCGACCGAGGCGCACCTCGACGTGCTGCTGGCGCTGCAGGACGCCGCCCGCGACGCCCTGTTCCACGCCGACCGCCCGGGCGAGGTCGAGACCCGGGACGCGTTCGTCGCGCCGCTGGCCCGTCTCCTGCGAGACGGGGCACTGGACGGGACCCTGCGATCCGGCCGCGACCCGGAAGAGCAGGCGATGGTCCTCTTCAACGCCCTCGCCGCCACGTACCTGCACCTGCGCAGCGGGCACCGCTGGTCGCCGGAGCGAGCGCGCCGCGGGACGATCGCGCTCCTCCTGGACGGCCTGCGCCCGTCGTCGTGAGCGCGGGGGGCCCGGCGTGCGATCCTCTGGGGGATGGCGCACGAGGCCCAGGTGGTCGCCCGGGAGGGACGCGGACCCGCGGTCCCCGTCGCGGTGCGCGATCGCGAGCGGCTCGCGCGGCACGCCCGCCAGGCCGCGCAGCGCGCGCGGCGCCTCCGCGCCCCGGTCCTCGCGTCGATCACCGTCGACCTGCCGGCCGGCGCCGATCCGCTGGCGATCGTCGCCGCCGGGCGCGAGCCGGGCGAGCCGTGGAGCGTCTACGAGCAGCGCGACCGCGACGGCCGGTCGATCTGCGGGCTCGGCGCGGTCGTCGCGCTCGAGGCGTCCGGGCCGGGGCGGTTCCGCGAGCTCGCGGTCCGCTGGGCGGCGCTGGCGGCCGAGGCCGTCGCCGACCTCGGCGGCGGCGTCGAGGGGGAGGGCCCGATCGCCGTCGGCGGCTTCGCGTTCACCGACGACGGGCCGGCCTCCCACGCGTGGGAGGGCTTCGCGGCGGCTTCGCTGCACGTCCCGCGGCTGGCGCTCGCGGCCCGCGGCGGACGCGTGCGCGCGACGATCAGCGCGTTCGTTGCGCCCGACGACGAGCCGGCGGTGGCGGCCGAGCGGGCGCTGGCGCGGATCGATCGACTCGGACCCGCCGTGCCGCTGCCGATGCTCGACCCGGATCCGGTGCGCCGGGCCCGCCCCGCGAGCGCGCTGCCGCCGGCGCACTACGAGGAGGCGGTCGCGCGAGCCGTGGAACGGATCCGTGCCGGGCGGATGGAGAAGATCGTCCTCGCCCGGGAGGTGCTCGTGCGCGGCGGCGCCGGCTGGCGCCCGCCCGAGGCTGCCGCAGCGCTCGGCGTCATGCGCGAGGCCTACGACGGCTGCTGCGTCCTGGCCGTCGGACGCGGCCCGCGGACGTTCCTCGCCGCAACGCCCGAGCTGCTCGTCCGGCGCGAGGGACATCGCCTGGCAACGCTGGCGCTCGCCGGCACGACCCGGCGAAGCAGCGACCCCGCCGTGGAATCCCACCTCGCGGAGACGCTGCTGCGCTCGACGAAGGACCGCGAGGAGCACGCGATCGTCGTGCGGCGGATCCTCCGCCGGCTCGAGCGCGTCGCGCTCTGGTCGACCGCGGCGCCCGCCCCGCAGGTCGTGCAGGCCGCCAGCGCCCAGCACCTCGCCACGCCGATCCGCGCCCAGCTCGCCGAGCCGCGCTCGGTGATCGAGCTCGCCGGCCTGCTGCACCCGACGCCCGCCGTCGGCGGGTTCCCGGAGGACGTCGCGCTGCCGATGATCCCCGCGCTGGAGGGGATGGACCGGGGCTGGTACGCCGGGCCGGTCGGCTGGACCGACGCCGCGGGCGACGGCGAGCTGTGCGTCGCGCTGCGCTCCGCGCTCCTGGAGCCCGACGGGGTCCGCTGCTTCGCCGGCGTCGGCGCAGGCGCCACCGTCGGAGTGCTCGCCGCGCTCGGCGTGATCGTGACCCTCAGAGGATCCTCGCGAGCCCGCCTCGTGATCGCCGAATGCCTGACGCTGCTCGTCTTCTCGATGCCCGTGATCGGAGTCCAGTCCGTCGCAGACATCAACGCGCGGTCGGGCGAGGTCACGAGCACGATCGGCGAGCGCCGTGTGCTCAACGCCGAGCGGCGCACGACCGGCTCCGGCAAAAGCAGGCGAACCACCTACCGCTTCACGCTTGAAACCGGACCTGCGATCGGGGACTTTTCACCGCCGTCGAGGATCTCCGTCAGTCCGTC
>JALRCL010000878.1 GCA_023268575.1 Patulibacter sp. | reverse complement strand
CCGGCGAGGACGCCGGCGCGGGTGAGGACGTGCACGTCTGCTGCTCTCTTTCGTCGGCCTACGGGGTTAGCTGACGGGCTGGCGCAGAAAGAGCAGCGCCTCCAACGACGTGGATTTGCCCCAGCGTCGCACCTCGCGACGCAGTGGATCCCCCGCTCGCCGGGAAACTGCCCCGGCGATTCGGCTCGGGGGACCGTAGCAAGGCCGTCGGCGAGTGCGTCGCGACTCCTTCCCGCTGCAATCGTCCGGTCTGGCACCCGGACGCTCGACGTGGCGCGTCGGCGTCGCCAGGACGGGGTACCAGCGCGAGGTGCGGCTGCGACGGAGCGACCCCTCAGGCCCCGGGATCCGGCGGATCGGCGCCGGTCGCGGCTTCTTCTATCGCGACGACGGCGGCGAGCGGATCACCGATCCCGAGACGCTCGACCGGATCGAGCAGCTCGTCCTGCCGCCCGCCTGGAAGGACGTCTGGATCTGTCCGGATCCGCGCGGCCACCTCCAGGCCGTCGGCACGGACGCCGCCGGCCGGCGCCAGTACCGCTACCACGAGGCCTGGCGGAGCCGCCGCGACCGCGAGAAGTTCGACCGGATGCTCGAGTTCGCCGCCGGCCTCCCCCGGCTCCGCGCCACGCTGCTCGAGCACCTCCGGCTCGACGACGTCCCCCGCGAGCGCGCGCTCGCGTGCGCGGTGCGCCTGCTGGACCTCGGGTTCTTCCGGATCGGCTCCGACCAGGCGGCCGAGCAGCACGAGACCTACGGGGTGGCGACGCTCGAGCAGCGCCACGTCGTGCTCCAGGAGGACGAGCTCGTCTTCGACTACGCCGCGAAGGGCGGCGTCCGGCGGCTGCAGGTCATCGCCGACGACGAGGTCCACGACGCCGTGAGCCGGATGAAGCGGCGACGCACCGGCGGCGACCGGCTGCTGGCCTACCGCGAGGGACGCCGGTGGGTGCCGCTGCGCCCCGAGGAGGTCAACGACTACCTCCACGAGCACGCGGGCGACTGCACGGCGAAGGACTTCCGCACCTGGAACGGCACCGTCCTGGCGGCCCTCGGCGTCGCGATGAAGGACGAGGCGCGCTCGCGCACGGCCCGGCGACGCGCGATCAGCGACACCGTGAAGGAGGTCGCGTTCTTCCTCGGCAACACTCCCGCGGTCGCGCGGGCGTCCTACGTCGATCCCCGGGTCTTCGACCGCTACGAGAGCGGCTGGACGATCGGGGCGCGGGTCGAGGAGCTCGGCGGTCCCGAGGCGTTCGTGGACCCGGAGGGGCGGATCGCCCTGGAGGACGCCGTCCGCGACCTGCTCCACGACGAGGGCGAGGACTCCCCCGCCCTCGCGCGCCTCGGCGACTGAGCACGCAGGTCAGGCAGTACCGGCGGCCGGACCCTGGAGGTTCGGGATCCGCCGGACGAGCAGCCACGTGAGCCAGAGCCCGAGTGCGAAGAGCGGGATGCCCATCGCCACGCGTGCCACCCCGAGGGCGACCAGCGCGCCCGCGAGGTACATCGGCAGCTGGACGGCCAGGCGCAGGAGGAAGAGCCCGACCCAGATCCACGAGGCCTGGGTGAAGACGCGGACCCGCTCGGGGTCGCGGCGCCAGCTCGAGTCCTGCTGGGTCATGAGCGCCACCAGGACGCCGATCAGCGGCCAGCGCACGAGGATCGACACGAGGTACGCGGCCGCGTAGCCGACGTTCGCCAAGAGCCCGGGCAGGAAGAAGTCCTCCGCGCGCCCGGTCCGGGAGACGATGAACCCGGCCAGCGCGATCCCGATCAGCCCCGAGATCGCGAACTGCAGCGTCTGCCCGCGGACGATCCGCGCGATCGTGAGGACGACCCCGAGCCCGACCGCGACGATCGCCGCCGCCGTCGTGTCCTGGCCGGAGATCGTGTACGCCGCGACGAAGACCGCGGCCGGCAGCGCCGACTCCGCGATGCCGAGGGGACCGCCGACGGCGTCGCCGATCGACGTCGGGACGCCCTGGGCGGCGGCGCGGGTGGCGTCCGGACCCGCGGCATCGGCCGCCGGCTCGGGGTGCGCTGCGGGCTCGGGCTCGGGCACGGCACGGGAGGGTACCCGGCGGGGGGCGCCGAGCCGCCGGGCGGCGATCGACCTCATCCCCCCGGGTCGGTCGATGGGGCGGACCACGCCGCGCCCGGTCGGGTCGCGGCGCGCGACGCCGTGCTGGGTGCGCAGGGCACCGAGCGTCCGGCGCGGGTGGCTAGGCTCGGGCGATGCCCCGCCCGCGCTGCTACGTCGCCTCACCGCTCGGGTTCTCGGAGGCCACGCGCGGCTGGTACGCCGCCGAGCTGCTGCCCGCGCTCGCCGAGGTCGTCGAGCCGGTCGATCCGTGGGCGCTCTCGACCGCGGAGGAGTTCGACGCCGCCGCCGCGGCCGGGCGGCAGCGGGCGTTCGCGCTGGAGGTCGGGCGCCGGAACGCCGAGGCGATCCGGTCCTCGTCGCTCCTGGTCGCGCACCTCGACGGGCAGGAGCCCGACAGCGGCACCGTCGTCGAGGTCGGGTACGCCTGCGGGTTGGGCCTGCGGTGCTACGGCATTCGCAGCGACCTGCGCCAGGCCGGCGAGGCGGGCGTGCCGCTGAACCTGCAGGTGGCGGCGCTCATCGAGGCGTCGGGCGGCACGATCGCGCCGTCGACCCCCGCGCTGCTGCAGCGGCTGCGCGACGACCTCGCCGGCTGAGCGGCGGGGCGTCGTCGCGGGCGCGGCCGACGCCGCGCCGCGCCTCAGATCGCGCCGAGGGCGAGATTGATCCCGTAGGCGAACGTGACGACGCCCAGGAGAACACTGATGAAGAGCGACCAGTCGTCCATAGCGGGCGCGAATCCTAGTCCGCGACGCGGCGGTCCGTCGAGTCGTCGGGCGGCGCGGCACGGCGGGCGATCGCGCGGGCGGTGAGCAGGGGCAGCTCGCCGAAGGTCGTGCGGCGTCCGCGGCGGTCTGCGACGACGAGCTGGGCGTGCCGGCGCCAGGGCCGGGGCGGTCGCACGGCGACCTCCCGGACGTCGCGGAGCGCGAGCTCGCGGACGCGGTGGACCGGCGCGTCGTCGAGCAGCCAGAGGAGCCGCCGGTCGGTCACCGCCAGCAGCGCCTGCGGGCTCGCCCAGATCGCGACGGGCACGACGAGCACCACCTCCTCGGACGGCGCGATCGTCGCGCCGAGCTCGGGCCCGAGCGTGCGCCGCAGCGCACCGTCGAGCGACTCGGGCGCCGGACGGGGCGCCGGCGCCCTCGGCGCCGTCGCGGGTCGATCGTGCCGCAGGCGGGCGTAGGCGGCGTTCAGGAGGGCCATGCGGTCGTGGCCGCCCCCTCCGCGCGCGTCGGGGTGCCACCGCTTGGCCTCCCGCCGGTACGCCGCCGTGACGGCGGCCTCGTCGGTGCCCGGCGGAACGCCGAGCACCTCGTGCGGGTCGATCGCGCCGCCCGGCTCCGCCGCGCTGCTCACCCGGCCATCCTCGCGCACCCACCGCGGTGCCGCGGGCAGGGACGGCTTCCCGCGCGCCGAAGGGGATCCCGACCGCGTCCCCGGCGCGACCGACCGACCCCCACCCCACCACGGACCATGCTCAAAGAGCTCAAGGCGTTCCTCTTCAAGGACAACCTCGTCGACGTGGCCGTCGCGTTCGTGCTCGGCACGGCCTTCGCGGCGCTCGTCAAGGCGCTCGTCGACGGCATCATCATGCCGATCATCGCCGCGATCGTCGGCAAGCCGAGCTTCGACGACATCGTCATCTCGATCAGCGACACCGACATCAAGATCGGCGTCTTCCTCACCGCGCTCGTGAACTTCGTCCTCATCGGGACGGTGCTCTTCTTCCTCCTGCGCGCCGTGACGAAGATCCTGCGCAAGCAGGAGGAGATCACGCCGCCGAGCGACGAGGTCGTCCTCCTGACCGAGATCCGGGACGCGCTCGCGCGTCGTTGAGGGCCCTCAGGCCGGGCCGGGCTCC
Source organism: Patulibacter sp. (assembly GCA_023268575.1). Classification (GTDB taxonomy): domain Bacteria; phylum Actinomycetota; class Thermoleophilia; order Solirubrobacterales; family Solirubrobacteraceae; genus Patulibacter. The sequence goes on along the minus strand of JALRCL010000878.1, from coordinate 503 downwards.
TCGTCGAGGAGCTCGGCCTCGCCGTCCGCGTCGTAGACGTCAGGGTCGTCGGCGGCCTCCACCGGCGCCGCCGTCCCCGTCCCCCGAAGGGGCTGCAGCACGACGTCCCCCGCCGGCACGTCCTCCAGCAGCCGGACCACCTCGGGCGTGCGCTCGCCGTCGAGCCAGATGGCGCCGCCGGGCCAGAACGGGCTCGTCGTCTCCGTCGGTCCGACGATGAGCGGCTCGTGCACCCAGCAGCCGCTGTTCCACAGCCACGGCCCGTCCTCCTCCGGGTGCCAGGCGCCGAGGCCCTCCTCGGCCGAGAGCGGCCCGAGCCGGTGCACGTGCCCGAAGACGACGTGCCGCGCCCGTGGCAGGACGCCGAGGTCCCGGGCCACGCGGACCATGGCCGGCAGGCCCCCCGCCTCGAGCCGGCGGTGCAGGAGGTCCGAGCCCAGCGGGGCGATCCGCTCGACCCGCCCCCGCCCGGCGTCGCCCGCGGCCAGCAGCGCCTTGCCGAG
>JALRCL010000873.1 GCA_023268575.1 Patulibacter sp. | reverse complement strand
AGGCTAAGGCCGATCGCGCCGCACACCCCTCGGAGGATGGCGATGATGCCGACACCCTGCCACCCGTCGGCGGCAAGGGGTTGGAGAACGATTGAGGCATAAATGACCGAGCAGCCGATCCTGATATTCGATTCCGGTGTCGGCGGCCTCGTGGCGCAGGTCCTCGTAGACGCCGCCCTGCACGATGCCGTAGACGAGCTGCCACCCGGGGGCGTGCCGCTCGTGCCAGGTGAGGCAGCGCTCGAGCCAGCGGTGCGTGCGCTCGGTCGAGCGCTGCGTGTACTCGCGGTCGACGTGGAAGGGCGTGCACTCGTCGAACACGACCGCGAGGTCGGTCCCCAGTGCGGCCTGCACCTCCATCGACCGCTCCGGCGAGAGGAACTGCTTCGATCCGTCGACGTAGGAGCGGAAGGCGACGCCCTCCTCCTCGATCCGATCGATCCGGCCGTGGGAGCGGCTCCCGCTCCCCCCGCCCGCGCCCGAGGCGCCGCGCCCCTTGATCTCGTCGGCGACCGTCCCGTGCCCCATCGAGAAGACCTGGAAGCCCCCGGAGTCGGTGATGATCGGCCCGTCCCACGCCATGAACCGGTGCAGGCCGCCCGCGCGCCGGATGAGCTCGTGACCGGGCGCGAGCATGAGGTGGAACGTGTTGCCCAGCACGATGTCGTAGCCGAGCTCGGCGACCTCCGCGGGCAGCAGGCCGCGGACCGTCGCCTTCGTCGCCAGCGGGACGAAGCCCGGGGTGCGGATCTCGCCGTGGGCGGTGCTGATGACCCCGGCGCGGGCACGCGAGCCGGGATCGCGGCCCTCGATCCGGAAGGCCTCGCGCGGGCGCTCCGCCGCCGGGCGCGGCGGGGCGTCGAGGCTCGGCGAGTCGGAGGTCGGGGCGCTCACCGACCCATCGTAGGCGGGCGCTCCGCCCCACCGTGGTCCCGACGACGCGAGACGGCGCCCCGCCGAAGCTCTCGGCGGGGCGCCGCTTCCCGTTCGGGTGCGCACAGGCGGCGGGCCGCCCGTCCCGGTGGGCCCCCCGCCCGCCGGGGCACGCACCCGCGATGTCCCGTCCCACGGGAGGGCGCCGGAGCGGGCGCCCGGGCGCCGTCGCGGACGACGGCTCCCGGGGGCCCGGACGGCCCGCGCGCGGGCCGCCGGCTCCCCGTGGGACTCAGGCGCCGGTCAGCGCGGGCTCGCGCTCCTGGTCGGGCGCGTCCAGCGCGGGCGACTCGTCGCGGTCGATGCGGATCTCGACCCGTCGCGGCTTCGCCGCCTCCGGCTTCGGGATCCGGACCTCGAGCACGCCGTCGGCGAACCGGGCCTCGATCGCGTCGGCGTCGACGCCCTCCGGAAGCGTGAGCTGCCGTCGGAAGCTCCCGGCGACACGCTCGGATCGCACGACGCCCCCGCGCGGCGCGTCGTGACGGATCTCACGTCGGCCGGCGAGCGTCAGCACGTCGCGCTCGACCTCGATCGTCACGGCGTCGTGGGCGACGCCCGGGAGGTCGGCGACGAGCACGTACTCGCCCTCGCGCTCGACGAGGTCGATGGCGGGGATCCACCGGGCGGTGGTGGCCGTCGGCGCGGCGCCCGGCTCGAAGAAGGACGAGAACGCCTGGTTGACCTGCTGCTGGAGCGCGTTCAGCTCGCGGCTCGGGTCCCAACGAACGATCGTCATGTCGTACCTCCGGGTCGGACTGTTCTAGTCGGTAAGACCAGTATGAAACCTCAGTCCGAGGATGTCAAGGATCTATGTCCGGTAGGCTGAGATATCCGTCACGGGCGGAGCCCGGGGTCGATCGCCGCGAGCACCCGCGTCCAGATCGCGCCGAGCTGGTCCTGCTCCTCCGCGGTCACGAGCGAGAGGAACCGGTCGCGGACGGCGTCCAAGTAGTCCGCCCGTGCGGCGGTCACGCGCGAGCGCCCCTCCGCGGTCAGGACGGCGAAGAAGCCGCGCGCATCGCTCTCGCAGCGCTCCCGGACGACGTGGCCCTCCCGCTCGAGGCGGTCGATGAGCCGCGTCAGGCCACTGCGGCTGAGGATCGCCAGCTCGGCGAGCTCGGCGAGGCGCAGGCGCCCCCCGGGCGCATCGGAGAGGTGCATCAGGACCTCGTAGGCACTGAGCTGCAGGCCGTGGTCGCGCAGGAGCTCGGCCTCGAGCTCGCGCGAGAGCAGGACGTGCGCCCGCAGCATGCCGCGCCACGCGGCGAGCTCGCGGGCGTCCAGCAGCCGCGGTGCGCGCGAGGCGGCGGCGGAGGGGGTCTGGTCGTCGGTCGTCGTGGTCACGTCGGGCTCCAGGTCGGTCCCTCCAGGGTAGCGGTAGTTGTGGTTGCAATCTGATCGAGGTGCGCTACGGTGGAGAGGCGGGAAGGTTGACCCATCAACCATCGTCCCGTCCTGGCCCGCCCCCGATCGTCCCCAGAGGTCCCGATGCCCACGAAGATCGCCATCGTCTACTACTCCTCCACCGGCAACGTCCACGAGCTCGCGAAGGCCGTCGCCGCCGGCGCGGAGTCCGAGGGCGCCGAGGTCCGCCTGCGCAAGGTCGCCGAGCTCGCGCCGGACGCCGCGATCGCCGGCAACCCCGCGTGGCAGGCCCATCACGACGCGACGAAGGACGCGCCGGCGGCGACCCCCGAGGACCTCGTCTGGGCCGACGGGTACGCCTTCGGCACGCCGACCCGCTTCGGCACGCCCGCCGCGCAGCTCAAGCAGTTCATCGACACGCTCGGTCCGCAGTGGCAGGCCGGCGAGCTGGCGAACAAGGCCGCCACCGCCTTCACGTCCGCGATGAACGTCCACGGCGGCAACGAGTCGACGATCCTTGCGGTCGAGAACGTCTTCCACCACTTCGGCGCCGTGATCGTGCCGCCCGGCTACACCGATCCGTCGATCTTCGCCTTCGGCGGCAACCCCTACGGCGCCTCGCTGCCGACGGGCGGCCTCGGCGAGGACGGCATCCCGGACGGCGCGCTCGACGTCGCCCGCTACCAGGGCGCCCGCCTGGCGAAGGTCGCCGGGCTCCTCACCCCCTTGCGCGGCTGAGGCCGCGTCGGGCGGGTGCGCAGGTCGCGCTCCCGCCCGGCTCCTCTTCCGCGCGGCACGGTCCAGGGCGCCGGGACAGCGCCGGGACCGTGGCGACGCCCCCGGCGGCGCCTCTGGGACGGGAACGCCGCCGGGTGGCTCGCGCCCGGTCGGTCGCTCAGCGATGCAGCGTCGGCCGGTAGACGAGCTCCTGCACCTGGCCGTCGAAGGTCCGGCTCTCGAGGAGCTCGAGGTCGAAGTCCGTCTCCCCCGCGAGGATCGGCTCGACCCCGGTGCGTCCCGCGATCACCGGGAAGATCGTGACCTGCACGCGATCCACGAGGCCCGCGGCCAGCAGCGCCCGATTCAGCGAGAGGCTGCCGTGCGAGCGCAGCGGGACCGCCGACGTCTCCTTCAGGCGCGTCACGATCTCGACCGCGTCGCCCGTCTCGATCGTCGCGTCCGGCCAGTCGACCGGATCGGCGATCGTCGAGGAGACGACCGTCGTCGGCATCGTCTTCAGCCGGAGGTTCGTGGCGTCCAACTCCGCTTCGTCCAGCCCGCCGAGCAGCGCCTGGAACTGCCGGAAGGTCGCGGCGCCGAGGACCAGCCGCTGCTCCTCCTGCGTCGTGGCCTCGCGGTGCTCGAGGAACCGCGGGCCGGCCTTGCCCCAGTACGGGCCCCGGTCGGCGTCGTCGTAGGACGCGCACCCGTCGAGGGTGGAGAAGACGTCGAAGGTGTAGGTGGCGGACATGCGGGCTCCTGGTGGTCGGTCGCAGGAAGGACCGAGCACCGCCACGCGACTCATCGCCCGCCGGGAGACCCGGCGCGTTGCCGCCACCGGGCGGCGGGCGACCGGCGCCACGCGCCGGCCCCCGCCCCGCCGCCTGGAACCACCGATCCTCGGGTCGCCGCGCGGCCGAGGATCGGCCGATCACCGGCGGGTCCGCGCTCAGCTCTCGACGATCATGCTCTGCCCGCTCATGGCGGCGGGCTGCACGATGCCGAGCAGGTCGAGGACCGTCGGCGCCACGTCGGCGAGGATGCCCTCCTCGCGCAAGGTCAGCCCCTCGCGCGTGACGACGAACGGCACCGGGTTCAGCGAATGCGCGGTGTTCGGGGAGCCGTCCGGCTCGAGCATGTGGTCCGCGTTGCCGTGATCGGCGGTGACGATCGCGACGCCCCCGCTCTCCTCCACGGCCGCCAGGACGTCGGCGAGGCAGCCGTCGACGTACTCGATCGCGGCCACCGCGGCCGGGATCGAGCCCGTGTGGCCGACCATGTCCGGGTTCGCGAAGTTGATGATCCCGAAGGTCGGCCCGTGCTCCCGCCACAGCCGGACGAACGCGTCGGCGGCGTCGCGCGCCGACATCTCGGGCTTCAGGTCGTAGGTCGGCACGTCGCGCGGGCTCGGGACGACGTCCCGGAACTCGTCGCGGTGCTCCTCCTCGATCCCGCCGTTGAAGAAGTACGTCACGTGGGGGTACTTCTCGGTCTCCGCGACGTGGATCTGCGCCCCGCCGGTGGCCTCGACGACGTCGGCCAGCGTCACGTCGGGGTTCCGCGGCGGGAACGCGATCGGGTAGGGCCACTCGGCCTTGTACTGCGTCATGCAGACGTAGTTCGCCGGCTGGACGGCCGGCAGCGCCGGGTCCACGGGCGGGCGGTCCGCCGGGGCCGCGGCCTGGCGGTCGACCTCGACGAACCCGGGCTCCGCGAGCGCACGGGTGATCTCGCGCACGCGGTCCGGCCGGAAGTTGAAGACGAGGACGACGTCCTCGGGGCCGATCGTCGCCGGAGCCCCGACGGTCGTCGCCGTGATGAACTCGTCGGTCTCGTCGCGTGCGTAGGCCGCGCGCGCCGCCTCGGCGGCAGAGGCGGCGTGGTGCGGCGCCTCGCCGTGCACGAGCAGGTCGTAGGCCTGCTGCACCCGCTCCCAGCGCTGGTCGCGGTCCATCGCGAAGTAGCGCCCGATCACGGAGCCGACCCGGACCGCGGTCGTGGCCGTGGACGCGGCGGCGCACCAGCCCTCGACGGTCTCGAGGTAGCCGGCGCCGGAGGTCGGCAGCGTGTCGCGACCGTCGGTGAACGCGTGCACGACGACGTCCGGCACGCCGGCGGCGGCCGCGGCGTCGACGAGCGCCTTCAGGTGCTCCATCGAGGAGTGCACGCCGCCGTCGGAGACGAGGCCGACGAGATGCAGGCGGCGCGGCCGCAGCTCGACCCCCGCCTCCTCGGCGTCGAGGTCCCCGGCGACCGTCGCCCGCTGCCCCGCCGCGACGAGGAACGCGTCGCGGAGCGCGTCGACGTCGCGGATCGAGCCGTCGGCGACGGCGTCGTCGATCCGCGCGAGGTCCTGCTTGACGACCGTGCCGGCGCCGAGGTTCAGGTGCCCGACCTCGCTGTTGCCCATCTGCCCCTCGGGCAGGCCGACCGCCGGCCCGCACGCGACGAGCTGGGCGTGCGGGTAGCGATCCCAGATCCGGTCGAACGTCGGCGTGCGCGCGAGGCTCACGGCGTTCCCGGGACCGGCCGGGGCGAGGCCGAAGCCGTCGAGGATCACGAGGCAGACGCCGGGCGCCCAGTCCTCGCGGGTGATCCCGACCGCCGCGGTCAGGCCCTGGCCGAGCGACCCGGGCTCGGCCGGGGCGATCCCGTCGTCGGGGAGCGCGACGCCGTCCGAGGTCGAGCCGGCCGGCTCGACCTCGACGGGGATGCCCTCGGACCGCTCGTCCTCGCCCCGGGGGCTCATGCGCGAGCGCCCTCGACGATCGCGGCGAAGGACTGCGGCTCGAGCGCCGCGCCGCCGACGAGCGCGCCGTCGACGTCGGGCAGCGCCAGCAGCTCCGCCGCGTTGTCGGGCTTCACCGAGCCGCCGTACTGGATCCGGACCTGCTCGGCGGCGCCGGCGTCCTTGCCCGCGACGAGCGTGCGGACGAACGCGCACGCCTCCTGCGCCTGCTCCGGCGTGGCGACCTTGCCGGTGCCGATCGCCCAGATCGGCTCGTACGCGATCGTCACCTTCGGGAGGTCGGCGGCGTCGACGTCGGCGATCGCCTCCTCGACCTGGCCGCGGAGGACCTGCTCCATCTCGCCCCCGTCGCGCTGGGCCTCGGTCTCGCCGACGCAGAGGATCGGCTCGAGGCCGGCGGCGAGGATCGCCGGCAGCTTCTTGCGCAGGTCCGCGTCGGTCTCGCCGAAGTACTGGCGACGCTCGGAGTGGCCGATCACGACGCCGGCGACCTCGAGCTCGTCGAGCATCGGGATCGAGACCTCGCCGGTGTAGGCGCCCTGCTCGGCCCAGTGGACGTTCTGGGCGTAGACCTGGACCGCGGATCCGCGGGTGGACTCGACGACGGCCTGGATCGCCGGGAACGGCACGCAGACCCCGACCTGGACGTCGTCGACGGCGCCGACGAGCGGCAGCAGGCCGCTGACGAAGGCCTCCGCCTCGGCGATCGTCTTGTGCATCTTCCAGTTGCCGGCGACGAAGGGCGTGCGGGACATGGGTGCTCCGGGGCTTCGGGGAGGTTCAGGTGACGTTCGGGTGGCGGCCGGCGGCCGCGCTTCCGGGTGTCGCCACCCGGATCATCCCGCTCGCGGCGCGCGGGCGGGGCGGGACGCGTCGCGGCCGGCGGGACGACCACCGGACCGGGACGCCGAAGGATCAGGCGCGCAGGACCTCGACGCCCGGCAGCGCCTTGCCCTCGATGAGCTCCAGCGACGCGCCGCCGCCGGTCGACAGGTGGGTGACCTGGTCGCCCAGGCCGAACTGCTGCAGCGCCGCGGCGCTGTCGCCGCCGCCGACGACCGTGGTGCCCGGGCATGAGGCGACGGCCTCGGCCACGGCGCGGGTCCCCGCTGCGAAGGGCTCCATCTCGAAGGCGCCCATCGGCCCGTTCCACAGCACGCTGCCGGCGCCGGCGATCGCCTCG
>JALRCL010000866.1 GCA_023268575.1 Patulibacter sp. | reverse complement strand
GTCGGCAAGGGAGCTGCTGGTCGAAGCCTCGGCGACAGACGACCGCACCTATCGGATGCTGCTCGTCGTCGAGGCGGTCCAGGTGGCCGTGCAGGACTTGAACATCGAACCGGTGGTCGTCGGCGGCCTCGCGGTCGAGTTCTACACCCACGCCTACTCCACCTCCGATGTCGATGTCGTGATGCCAAGTACCCGCCAGGTGCACGAGCGGCTCGTGGAACTCGGATTCGCGCAGGAGTCGGCCGACGGCGGTGTGTGGGTCCACGAGGACTCCGGCGTGGTCTGGGAGATGCCTGCCGGATCGCTCTCGTCGGAAGACCAAGCGGACGAGGTCGAGACGACGACGGGCGGCCGCGTCCGAATGATCCGGGTCGAAGATCTGCTCGTGCACCGGGTAGACGAGTTCGTCGGTCAAGGACACGGGGACGTGTTCGAGCAGGTTCTGGCGTTGCTTCGCGTCCCAGGGTTGGACTGGGGTCGTGTGCTTCAACGGGCCCAGGCCGACAACCAGGAACATGCGGCGCAGCGGCTTCGTGAGCTCGCGGGGGCGCTTCGTCGCAGCGAGCGCCCATTTCCGGAGAACTGGGAACTTCACGAGCTGGCCGACGAATTGCGCGCGACCTGGAGGGCACGCAACCTGGGTGCGGGTGATGCGTAGCCGCTCGCGCTACGATCGAGTCGTGCGCGAACCTTCCCTCATCACCGTTGCGCAGCGCGCCGCGGACCGGACGCGGGCTCTTGCAGTGGTCGCCGAACTCGACGCGATGCGTGGACGTCCCTATGTTCGCTCGCGGCCGCGAGATCCGGACGAGGCGCGGCTGCTGCGTGCAGCCGGTACCCCGGAGCAGCTCGTCGGTCCGTCGCGCGGCTGACCCCCCGCGAAACCTCCGACCCGACCGCCAGCCGGCTCGCTGTCGACGCCGACGAGGAGACCGAACGGCGGCGCTTAACGCCGGTCGGGCTTCGGCTCCTCGCTGAGCTCCTCGGGGAGCGGCGCGGGATCCGGGCGGGTGTCCAGCAGCGAGTGCAGGAGCAGGACGAACTTCGGGGCGGTCGTCTCGTCGGGGTGGCGGGCGGCGAGCTTCGCCGCCTTCTCGATGCAGTGATGGGCCTGCGAGGAGACGTAGAGCGTCCCACGACGGATCTCGGGCCCCAGGTACCGCTCGCGGGCGCAGCAGATGGCGTTGAACATCGCCATCGAGCCCCCGGGGGTGAACAGCCCCGCCGCGCCCGGTGGGAAGCCCATCCAGTCGCGGAGCCAGTCAAGGACGTTCGCCTCGAGCTGCACCAGCGCCGGTGCCGCCATCCAGACGCCGGTGAAGCGGTTGGTCCCCGCCGCGATGAAGTCGGCGAGCGCGGCGGGATAGACCCCACCGCCCGGGATGTAGGCGAGATAGCCCGACTTCGCGGTGTTGAAGGAGCGGGGGATCCATTCGTCGAAGAGGGGGTCGAGCAACGCCTCGAGCGAAGTGCCCTGCTCTGGCGCCGGCTCGCGCATCGCGCGTACGAACGCCTC
>JALRCL010000722.1 GCA_023268575.1 Patulibacter sp. | reverse complement strand
GTAAGCTTTTCAGCGCTTGCGGGCGAAGTGTTGTGGTTGCACAGGAGCCTTCCAAGCTTCTAGGGCGGGTTCGATTCCCGTCGCCCGCTTGCGGGATTGAAGGGCCACGGGGAGTGGCGCAGTCTGGTAGCGCACCCGGCTGGGGGCCGGGCGGTCGCAGGTTCAAATCCTGTCTCCCCGACTCTTGAAGGCCCTGCATAGCAGGGCCTTCGGTGTTTTTCGCGGACGGTGCGCTCGCGCTTCCGCCCCGGCCGCGTGCGTCGTTCCGGCCGTTACCGCGCTCGAGTCCTCCGCAGCATGGGCAGCGTGAGCGTTCGCTAGGGTCCGGGCCCGGATCACGCCCGACGTGGTCCGCACAGACCTAGCACCCGTGGCGGGGGAAGCCGGTGAGAATCCGGCGCTGTCCCGCAACCGTGAGCAGCACGCGTCGTCGTGCTGCGAGTCGGAATGCCTGTCACGTGGTGTCTGGCCAACGTCCTGTCGCGGAAAGCGGGACATGGTCCGGATCGCGCTCCACGTCATCGGTGGAGGTCGGTTCTCCTCCATGCCCCTCGTTCCGCGCGGGCTCACGGAGAGAGACCATGCGATTCCCATCCCCGCCCGAACGACGCCGTCCGCGAGGACTGCCGGCGTCCCTGCTCGGGCTGCTCGCCGCCCTGCTGCTCGCCTTCGGGTCAGCGTCGACCGCGCACGCCGCGCCACCGGAGTCGGCGTGGATCAGCCTCGACACCACCGCGCAGGGCCAGCTGCTGACGAAGCTCCAGCAGAAGCTCGTCGCGGACTACGGCCAGACGGCACCGACCTACGACTACAGCGTCGTCAAGAAGGTTCGCGTCACCGGCACGCTGAGCACCCAGGACTACGCCGACCTGCGCTCGGCCTCCTACGCCGGCACGAGCATCCGCGAGCTCGACCTCTCGGGCGTGGTCGACGCCACCGCGCAGCCGCTGAACGGCATGACCGAGCTCACCGACGTGAGCCTGCCGCCCGTCGCGTCCTTCACGCTCGCCAACCCGTTCCAGGGCAACGCGAACCTGCGGCGCGTCGTCGTCGCGGCGGAGACGTACGTCTTCGGCTCCGCGACGACCTTCAACGGCATCACCACGCTGCAGCGGATCACGTTCCTGCACACGACGAAGCCGTCGACGACCCAGCTCTCCGGCGCCTTCGCCGGGTCCAACAACGCCGATCCGGCCAACCGCACGGTCGTCGCGGCCGTCCCCGACGAGGACCGCGGCGACTACGACAAGGCGCCCTTCCAGACGATGTTCTCCGACGTCGTCGAGACGGCCACCGCCGACGACCGCGAGGAGCTGCAGACCGTCATCGACGAGGCGACCGCCCTGCCGGAGGGCAGCGCCGCAGCGCCGTTCCGCTGGACCCTGCTGCAGCGCGCGATCGCCGACGCCGACGACGTCCACGACGACGCGACGTCCAGCGCCGCGGAGGTCTACCGCGCACGGCTCGCCCTGCAGACGGCGATCAGCCGCCTGACGGTCGCCGACCTCGGCCTGTCGATCAAGGCGACGAAGGGCGCCGACGTCACGCTGTCCTGGAAGAACGGGACCGCGCAGCACTTCGCCGAGTTCGTGACGTATCCGCTCGCGAAGGTCGACACGGCCTCCGACGCGACGCACGACGTCTACGTCCCCACGACGCCCGTCGGCTACTCCAACCAGAAGATCGCCTCGGCGGTCATCCCGGGCCAGACCGACAAGACGACGAAGATCTTCACCCACGCCACGCTGGTCGGCGCCCAGTACCTGCTGGAGCTCACGCCGCTCGCCGGGCGCGTGGACACCGCGCCGCTCATCCCCGGCTTCGGCTCGTGGGACAACCGCGGCCTCTACACGAACCTCGGCGACACCGGCGTCGTGGAACTCGACGAGGGCGAGCACTTCGACCTCGACACGATCCGCACCCAGCAGGCGCAGCTCGACCAGGTGAACAACCTCTTCATCGAGCCCGACTACACGTTCGACGTCGCCGGGGACAGCATCTCGACCCGCAAGATCGGCGCCGACGGCCGTCGACAGCTGCGGATCACCGCCGAGCACCCCGGCGTCAGCGTCGTGAAGATCACCTACGGGCCGCTGCACTACCTGAACTCCAACGACAACGGCACGCCCGGCAGCACGAACTGGTCGTTCAACGGGATCGACCCGCAGAGCACCGGCGTGGCCGTCGTCCAGGTCGGCGACGACCGCGGCACGTTCGACACCGGGATCGACGTCCGGAACGACCTCGACACGTTCTACTTCGACCGCACGGTCGGCAGCCGCGACTACACGTTCACCCCGGCGGCCGGGACCACGGTCCGCGTCCACGACCCGCTGAACGTCAGCGACTGGGGCCAGGGCTGGCACGCCTACGAGGCCGCGCCCGACGGCAGCTTCACCGTGAAGCTCAAGGGCGGGCGCAACATCATCGAGCTCGAGAAGGACGGCAAGCGCCAGTACCGCGTCGTCCGTGCGAAGGCCGTCGACGTGGCGGTGACGAACGCGACGGACCCCGGCCAGCCGTTCCAGGCCGGCGACACGGCGCGCATCGAGGTCACCGGCGTCGAGGGCGGCGTCGAGAAGCTCGGCGGGATCTACAACCCCGCCTTCTCCGGCGGCACGTGGTCGCGCCTGACGTACCTCGACCCCGCGGCCGACGGGACGACGGCTCCGACGGCGCTCAACAGCGTCTGCGTCAACACGGCGCCGACCGGCGCCGCCTGCCGCAGCGTGACGCCTCCCGCGTCGCTGCAGTACCAGACGGCGGGCACGACCTTCGCCGTCGAGTACCCCTACACCGGCGACGGCGACGAGGCGCTCGAGGGCTTCGTGACGATCGGCGGTCTCGGCGCGGAGTTCCCGTACCACCGCCAGCTCCCGCTCGAGGGCAAGCCGGCGAACCTCGCCGCGGTCGCGATCGGGCCGTTCGACTTCAGCGGCCTGCCCCAGATCTACGTCCGCGGCGACCAGGTCAGCACCACGCCCGCCGCGCCGGCGACGCCGACCGCGCTGCAGGCCACGGCCGGCAACGCGCAGGCCGATCTCTCTTGGACGGCGCCGACCGCCACCGGCGGCCTACCGGTCCTCGGCTACCGCGTCCGCTCGTCCGCCGACGGCGGGCAGACGTGGCAGACGACGACCGCCGCGGCCGGGACCACCCGGACGCTGACCGACCTCGTCAACGGCACGGAGTACGAGGTGCAGGTCGCGGCCCTCAACCGCCATGGCCAGAGCGCCTGGACGACGTCGGCGACCGTGACGCCGCGGACCGTCCCGGGCGTGCCGACCGGCGTGACGCTCAC
>JALRCL010000697.1 GCA_023268575.1 Patulibacter sp. | reverse complement strand
CTTCTTCCTCACCGCGGCGACGTACGCCGAGGCCACGTCGATGTACCCGGAGGCCGGCGGCTCCTCGAGCTTCGCCCGTCGCGCCTTCAACGAGTTCTGGTCCTTCTTCGCGGCGTGGGGCCAGATGCTGAACTACACGATCACGATCGCGATCAGCGCGTACTTCGTGCCCCACTACCTCGGTGGCCTGTGGGAGCCGATCGACGCGCTCCGCGGGGCGCCGGGGGACTGGCTGTTCGCGCTCCTGCTGATCGGCGGTCTGGCGGCGCTCAACGTCTTCGGGGCGAAGGAGTCCGCGAGCGTGAACATCGCGCTGGCGGTGACGGACTTCCTCACCCAGGTCCTGCTCGTCGCCCTCGGCATGTTCCTCGTCTTCAACCCCGAGGTCCTGCTCGACAACGTCTCGCTCGGCGTCGCCCCGGAGTGGAAGGACTTCCTCATCGCGATCCCGATCGGGATGGTCGCCTACACCGGCATCGAGACGATCTCGAACATGGCCGAGGAGGCCAAGGACGCCGGCACCACCGTGCCGGCGGCGGTCAAGCGCGTCGTCGTCGCCGTCTTCGCGATCTACGCCTTCCTGCCGCTCGTCGCGCTGTCGGCGCTGCCGGTCACGAAGGACGCCAGCGGGGAGTACTCGACGCTCCTGGGGCTGGGGGAGGAGCAGGGCGGATTCGCCGGCGACCCGATCCTCGGCGTCGTGAAGAACATGGACCTCGGCGTCCTGCAGGGCCCGGTCCAGGTGTACGTCGGCATCCTCGCCGCGACGATCCTCCTGCTCGCCGCGAACGCCGGCGTCATCGGCGTGTCCCGGCTCGTCTACTCGATGGGCATCCACCGCCAGATGCCCGACCGGCTGCGGACGCTGCACCCGCGGTTCGGCACCCCCTGGATCGGGATCCTCGTCTTCGCCGGCGCGGCCGGGGTGGCGGTCGTCTTCGGCGAGCCCGGCTTCCTCGCGAACCTCTACGCGTTCGGCGCGATGCTGTCGTTCACGATCGCCCACATCGCGGTGATCTGGCTGCGGCTGAAGCTCCCCGACGCCGAGCGGCCCTACCGCGGACCGGGCAACCTCACCGTCCGCGGGCGGTCGTGGCCGCTGTTCGCGATCTTCGGCGGCCTCGGCACCGGGATCGCGTTCGTCGTCGTGACGGGCCTGCACCCCGCGGTCGCCCTCGCGGGCATCGGCTGGATGGCGGCGGGCCTCGTCATCTACCCGCTCTACCGCCGCGCCCAGGGACTCGACCTCGTCACGACCCACAAGATCGCCACGCCGGCCGCGGTCGTCGATCACGAGGCGGAGTACGAGTCGGTGATCGTCGCGCTGCTCGGGTTGCGCTACTCCGAGGGCGCGCTGGCGACCGCCGGCACCGTGGCCGCGAAGCGCCGGCGCGGCATCTTCCTGCTCGTGCCGATCGTCGTCCCGCAGTCCTCGCCGATCGACGCGCGGATGCCCGAGCAGGAGCACGCGGCGGACGCCCTGATCGAGCAGGCCCGCCTGCAGATCGGCGGACGGGTCCACGGCCGCTGGGTGAAGGTCCGCGCCGGCCAGTTCGGGCGCGTCGTCGTCGAGCAGGCCCGGGCGACGAGCGCCCGCGCGATCGTCATGTCGATCCCACCGAAGGTCATGGGCGTCAGCGCGAACCGCTCGATCGACACGGTCATGGCCGAGCGGCCGTGCCGCGTGATCCTCCAGGCCGATCCGGACGCCCGGAAGCTGCCGGTCGCGCCGGCCGCCGCGGGGGCGGAGGCGCCGCAGTGAACGGCGGGCTCCACGGCGCCGCGACGGTCGTCCTCTCGGCGGTCATCGCGATCCTCGGCCTCGTGATGATCGTCGTGGCCCTCGCCGGTGGCGGTGGACCGACCGCGCGCGGCGTCCTGATCGGCGCGCTGTTCGTCCTGGCCGGCGCCGGGCGCGGCTGGCTGGCCTGGAAGGGCCCGGGGGCCTCGTGAGCGAGCACCACCAGCCGACCTGGTCGGAGCGGGCGTTCGGCTCGCCCGCGGTCTTCGCCGTCACCTACGCGTCGCTGGCCGGCGGCCTCTACCTGCTGCTCGGGCCGGTCGCCGGCGCCGCTCTCGGCGCCACGCCCGCGGTGATGCTCGTCGCCGGGGTGCTCTTCGCGCTCGCGGTCCTGACCTTCGTCGAGGGGACGTCGCTGCACGCCGAGCGCGGCGGCTCGCCGACGCTGGCCCGACACGCGTTCGACGAGCTGTGGAGCTTCGTCGCGGCGTGGGCGCTCCTGCTCGACGCGCTGCTGCTCACGGCGGCCGCGACGCTCGCGGCGACGAACTACCTCGAGGCGTTCTGGCCGGCGACGAATCGCGGCGGCGTCGAGCTCGCCGTCGCGGGGGCGATCCTCGCGACGATCACGGTGCGCACGATCCGCGGCCACGCGCCGCGGCGGCTCGGGCGCCTGTCGGCCCTGGTCACCGTCGACCTCGCGATCCAGGTCGCGGTCGTCGTGATCGCGATCGTGCTGCTGTCGAACCCCGGGTCGCTGACGGAGGGCCTGGAGCTCGGCACGAGCCCCAGCTGGGACGGGGTGCTCTTCGGCCTCGGCGCCGCGATGGTCGTCGTCACCGGCCTGGAGTCGTCCTCCGGCCTGGCGGGCGAGCTGCACATCGGTCGCGCGGGCCTCAAGCGGCTGGCGATCGCGATGCCGGTAGCGATGCTCGTCGTGTACCCGGCGATGGCGGTCGCCGGCCTCATGGCGCTGCCGGTCCAGGACGGCTCGACGGAGCTCGCGGGGCGCTGGATCGACGCCCCGGTGCTCGGGATCGTCGACCAGCTCGACCACGGCAGCCTGCGCGACGTCCTGAAGATCGTCGTCGGCGTCGCCGCCTCGCTGACGCTGGCGGGCATGGCGCTCGCGGCGATGGGCTCGGCGAGCCGGATCGCGTCGCACATGGCGCTGCACCGCCAGCTGCCGACGCGGGTCGGGCGGCTGCATCCGCGGTGGGGCACCCCGTGGCTCGTCATCGGCGCGAGCGCGGCGATCGCCGCCGGCCTCGTCGCGCTGCGCGACATGGACGCGCTCGTCGGCACGATGGCCTTCGGCGCGATGCTCGCCACGACGATCGCGCACGCCTCGGTGGTGCGCCTGCGGTTCACCGAGCCGGACCTCGACCGGCCGTTCCGGATGCCGCTGAACGTGCGCTTCCGCGACCGCTGGGTGCCGCTGCCCGCGGTCGTCGGCGGCGTCCTCAGCGCGCTCGTCCTCGTCTCGATCGTCATCTCCCACGAGGAGGCGCGCGCCGTCGGCCTCGCGTGGATGGCGATCGGCGTCGTCTCCTACGTCGCGTACCGGCGCTCGCGGAACCTGCCGGTCCGCGGCCGGGTCGCGGTGCCCGAGCAGGCGCTGCGCCAGGAGACCGGCGAGCTGCCCGTCTACGGCTCGATCCTCGTGCCGCTGGCCGGTAGCGCGCTGGACGACGACGTCGTGCAGACCGCGGGCCGCCTCGCGGGCGCCGCCGGCGGCGAGGACGACCCGGAGCTCGAAGAGGGCTACGCCGTGATCGAGGCGGTGTGGATCCACGTGCTGCCGGTCGCCGTCGCGCTCGACGGCCCGCTGCCGGACGACCGTCGCGACGAGGCCCGGCAGGCGCTCGCGCGGGCGAAGGCCGTCGGCGAGGAGTACGACGGGGTCCGCGTGGCGACCTCCGCGATCCGCGCGCGGGCGCTCGGCAAGGCGATCGTCGACGAGGCGGTGCGCCGCGGCTGCCAGGCGATCGTGATGGTCGCCCCGCCGCCGGCCGCGCGTCGCGGCGCGCGGATCGGCGCGTCGCTCGGTGCCCGCGGCGGACGCGGCGAGGTCATCGGCGACGCGGCCCGGTACGTCATCGAGCACGCGCCGTGCCAGGTGATCCTCACCGCCCCGGCGCTCGACGAGACCGCCGAGGTCCTGCGGCGCCGTGAGGCGGCGCAGGCGCGGGCCGACGAGCGGCTCGACGACGACGACGAGCAGTGGCTCGACCAGCTCTGACGCCGCCCCGCCACGTCCTGGGTGACTCGAGTCGTTGGGGTCCGGGATCTCGTTCTGGGTGACTCGAGTCGTTGGGGACCGGGATGTCGTTCTGGGTGACTCGAGTCGTTGAGGTCCGGGATGTCGTTCTGGGTGACTCGAGTCGTTGAGGTCCGGGATCTCGTTCTGGGTGACTCGAGTCGCTGGGGACCGGGATCTCGTTCTGGGTGACTCGAGTCGCTGGGGACCGGGATCTCGTTCTGGGTGACT
>JALRCL010000592.1 GCA_023268575.1 Patulibacter sp. | reverse complement strand
GACCGGCGACGGTGCCCACGCCACACGATCTGAGGGTCGCTGACCGTCATCACCGGTGGCCCGGGCACCGTCTTGGTCCTCGACGCCGAGGCTCGGCCGATCATCGGTGGATCCAGGCTGAGCGGCGCCGTCTGCGGCGCGCGGTCCGCGCGCCGTGGCGGCGGCGACCCCGGTCCCGAGGCGGACGCCCGGTCCAGGACGCCCGGCCGTCGTCCGGGACGGAACGGCCCAGGAACGACGACGGCCCCGCGATGCGGGGCCGTGGGAGGGGCGCCGGCGGCGCCCGGGGCCCGGCGCCGAGCGCCGGGGGCGGGTCAGACCTCGACGACGATCTTGTCGGGATCGTCCTCGACGCGCTCGCCGCGCAGGTAGGCCTGGTTCTCGGCCCGCTCGCCGGCGACCTGCGCCAGGGCGTACACGATCGGCGTGATGGCGAACACGGGGACGATCACGAACCAGAGCGCGATCAGCCAGATGCTGAGGCTCGTGGCGCTGGCTTCGGCGAGGACGTTCATGACGCGCGCCATCCTACCGGAGCGCGTCGCCGGCGGCCGGCTCGCGACGGCCCGCTCCGCCCGGACCCCGGCGCTCGGCCACTCCGACCGCGCTGGTAGGCTTTCTCCACCGTGATCTTCACGACCAAGGCCGAGTACGGGGTCCGCTTGATGGTCCGCCTGGGCGAGATGCCCGGCGACGAGCCCGTCTCCCTCAAGACGGTCGCCGAGACCGAGCGCCTGCCGCTCGCGTACCTCGAGCGGATCGTCGCGCTGCTGCGCCGTGCCGGCCTCGTCGAGAGCACCCGTGGCGCCCACGGCGGCTACCGCCTGGCGCGTCCCGCGGAGGAGATCCGGATGGACGAGGTGATCGTCGCGCTCGAGGGCGCGGTGGCGCCGATGTCCTGCTTCGTCGATGACCGCGAGGGCGACCGCGTGCTCTGCTCGCACCTCGAGGACGACGGCACGGGCTGCGCGACGAAGCTGCTCTGGACCCGCGTCCAGGGCGGCGTCTTCCACGCCCTCCAGCGCACGACGCTCTCCGAGCTCGTCCGCTTCCAGCGCCCCGGCGAGGACGGTCGATCCGGCCGCGCCGCGGCGATCGACGTCACGACGACGGCGGCCGGCTCGCTCGCCTGACGAGCGCGCCGGACCACGTCGCCCGGCCCCCGCCCGCGCGGGCGCCGACCCACCACCCCTCACACGACCGACACGGACCCCATGGCTGACCTCGAGATCAAGAACCTGCACGTGAGCGTGGGGGAGAAGCAGATCCTCAAGGGTCTCGACCTCACGGTGAACAAGGGCGAGATCCACGCCCTCATGGGCCCCAACGGCTCGGGCAAGTCGACGCTCGCGAACGTCATCCTCGGCAACCCCGCGCTCGAGGTGACCGAGGGCTCGATCGTCTGGAAGGGCGAGGACATCACCGAGGCCGACCCGGACGAGCGGGCGCGCAAGGGCCTCTTCATGGCCTTCCAGTACCCCGTCGCGATCCCCGGCGTGACGATCGTGAAGTACCTCCGGATGGTCATGAACGCCCACCGCGAGGAGCGCGGCGAGGGCGAGATCTCCCTGAAGGAGTTCCGCCAGGTCGTGCAGGGCGCGATGGAGCAGACGAACGTCCCGAAGGAGTTCGGCTCGCGCTACCTCAACGACGGGTTCTCGGGCGGCGAGAAGAAGCGCCTGGAGATGCTGCAGCTCGCTCTCCAGCGCCCGGACGTCGCGATCCTCGACGAGACGGACTCGGGCCTGGACGTCGACGCGCTGAACGTCGTCTCGCAGGCGGTGAACGCGGTGAAGGCCGAGAGCGACCTCGGCGTCCTCATCATCACCCACTACCAGCGGATCCTCCATCTCGTGAAGCCCGACCGCGTGTCGATCCTCGTCGACGGCCGGATCGTCCAGGAGGGCGGCCCGGAGCTCGTCGAGGAGATCGAGACCCAGGGCTACGCGAAGATCCGCGAGCGGGTCGCGGCCGGCCAGGCCTGATCCCCATGGCCTCGCCCGCCGTCCCGGCACTCGACGTCGCCGCCGTCCGCGCCCAGTTCCCGTACCTGGACCGCGACGACGACGTCGTCTACCTGGACAGCGGCGCGAGCGCCCAGAAGCCGCGCGCCGTCCTCGATGCGATGCACGAGTTCGGCGGGCGCCACTACGCGAACGTCCACCGCGGCCAGCACGTGCTGGCGCGGGAGGCGGACGCCGCCTACGACGCCGCCCGCGCCCGCGTCGCGGCGTTCGTCGGCTCCACGCCGCAGGAGACGATCTTCACCGGCAGCATCACGCAGTCGCTGAACCTCGTCGCCCACAGCTGGGGCCGGCCGAACGTGCAGGCCGGCGACGAGGTCGTCATCACGCAGATGGAGCACCATGCGAACCTCGTGCCGTGGCAGCAGCTCTGCCTGCGCAACGGGGCGCTGCTGCGGTACCTCGAGGTCGACGAGCACGGTGGGATCGACCTCGCGCAGCTCGACTCGTTCCTCGCGGGCGGCCGGGTGAAGCTCGTCGCGATCGCCCACGTCTCGAACGTCCTGGGCACGGTGAACCCGGTCGCCGAGGTCGTCGCGCGCGCCCACGCCGCCGGGGCGCTCGTCGCCGTCGACGGGGCGCAGGCGGTGCCCCAGCGGCCGGTCGACGTCGCGGCGCTCGGCGCGGACTTCTACGGCTGGACCGGCCACAAGCTCTACGGTCCGACCGGCATCGGCGTCCTGCACGTCCGTCGCGAGCTGCTCGCCGACATGCCGCCGTTCCTCACGGGCGGGGACATGATCCGGATCGTCGACTTCCACGAGACGAGCTGGGCCGACGGCGTCAACCGCTTCGAGGCGGGTACCCCGCCGATCATCGAGGCGGTCGGGCTCGGCGCGGCGTGCGACTGGGTCGACGGGGTTGGCGGCATCGGCGCCGTCCAGGCCCACGAGGAGCAGGTCACCGCCTACGCCCTCGAGCAGCTCGGCGCCGTCGACGGGATCCGGATCGTGGGTCCGGAGCGGGCCGAGGATCGCGGCGCGCTCGTCGCCTTCTCGGTGGACGGGGTCCACCCGCACGACGTCGCCGAGATCATCGCGCGCGACGGCGTCTGCGTCCGCGCGGGCCAGCACTGCGCCGAGCCGCTGCACCGTGCCCTCGGCATCCCCGCGACGACCCGCGCGAGCTTCGCTGCGCACACGACGCCGGACGAGATCGACGCGCTCGTGGCCTCGATCGGGCGCGTGCTCGCGATCTTCGGCTGAGACAGGCTGACCCGCGGGCCCGTCGGGCACCGCCGCGCGGACGCCGAGCGGCCGTCCCCCGGTGCCGAGCCAGCACGCCGGCCCCGGTCGGCGGCCGGCCTACCGCACGCGGTCCTGGAACCGGCGAACGCCTTCCAGCAGCTCCGGCGAGCGCAGCGCCATCCGGCGGGCGTCGACCGCCCAGGAGCGCTGCTCGTCGGAGAGCCGGCCCCCGCCGCGCTCGAGCGCGCGCAGGATCGCGCGGTTCGCGTACTGGGCGGTGGGGGAGCGGGCCGCGACCGCGCTGGCCAGATCGAGGGCGGTCGCGTGGAGCGCGTCGCCGGCGCAGCGGCGGTGCACGATCCCGGCCGCGTGGGCGCGGTCGGCGTCGAGCGCCTCGCCGGTGAGCAGCAGGTCGCGCGCGAGCGAGGCGCCGAGCACGGCGTGCATCCGGGCGAGCCCCTCGTGCGAGTAGACGAGGCCGAGCAGGGCGGCGGGGGCACCGAGGCGGGCGTCGTCGGCGGCGACGCGCAGGTCGCAGGCGAGGGCGAGCTCGAGGCCGCCGCCGAGCACGGGGCCGTGGAGCGCGGCGACGATCGGCACGGGGCAGCGGTCCAGGGCGCGGGCGGCGACCGGCTCGTGCGGCACGACGCCCGTCTCGGCCGACACGGCGAGCGCCCCGCCGCTCGAGGCGTCGAGGTCGTGCAGGTCGTACCCGGCGCAGAACGCCGGGCCCTCGCCGCGCAGCAGCACGCAGCGCGCCCCGTCGAGCTTCGCGAGCGCCCGGGCGATCGCGGCCTGCAGCCCGCCGTCGAGCGCGTTGCGCCGGGCGGGACGGTCCAGCACGAGCTCGAGGACGCCCTCCGCGGGCCGGGCGACGCGCAGCGGCGGGGGCGAAGAGGTGGCGGCTGCGCGGTCGTCGGTCATGGTCGCGAGCCCGGCATGGTGCCAGGCGCGACGGCGGTGGGCACGCCGAGTGGGACGCCGCGGCGTGCCGCGACCGGGGGCCGGGGCGGTGCACCTGCGACGATGGAGGGGATGGACGAGCTGTACCGGGAGAACATCCTCGACCACTACAAGCGTCCGCGGAACTGGTCGCCGCCGCTCGAGCCGCTCGAGCGCGTCGACCTGGAGTTCGAGGACAAGAACCCGTCCTGCGGCGACCAGCTGCGGGTCACGATCGAGCTCGACGACGACCGCCGGGTGTCGGCGGTGCGCTTCGACGGCCACGGCTGCGCGATCAGCCAGTCGGCGGCGTCGATGGTCTCCGAGGAGCTCGCCGGCAAGAGCGTCGACGAGCTCGTGCGGCTCGACCGCGACTTCGTCCTGGACCTGCTGGGCATCGACATCTCGGCGACGCGCATCAAGTGCGCGCTCCTGTCGCTGAAGGTCGTCCGCTCGGCCGCGCTCGGCGGGGCGGTCGACTGGGACGACGACGTGCCCGAGGCCGCACCCCCGGCCGGCGGCACGGGCGCCTCCGCCGGCTTCTGAACGACGACGGGCCGTCCTCCCGGACGGCCCGCGCGGTGCGCCGTGGCGCGGGACGACGGACCGCGACACGCGGTCCGTCGTCGGTCGCTCAGCGCGTCTTCGCCTTCGCGGCCTTCGCCGTGCCGGTGACCTTCACGGTCCGGCTGACGGTCGCCTTGCCGGCGGTGATGCGGAGCTTCACGCTCGCCTTGAGGGTCCGGCCCTTCAGCCGGTTCGCGGCGGCCTTCGTCAGCTGCAGGCGGACGGCGGCCTGCTTGCCGGGCCGCACGGAGCGCGAGGCGACGACCCGCGCGGTGTAGCGCTTGCCGCCGATCGTCACCTTGACGGACTTCGGCGCGACGATCCGGCAGGCGGGCCCGCCCTTCGCGCAGGTGATGGTCGCGACTGCCAGACGGCGCTTCGCGTCGAGGGTCCGCGTGCGCTGCTTCGGCAGGGCAACGGACGGCGCCGTCGCGGCGGCCGGGCTCGGCCCCGCCGGCGTGGTGCCCTGGTCGGGCGTGCCCGGGTTCGGCGTGCCGGGGTCGGGGGTGCCGGGGTTGGGCGTGCCGGGGTCGGGCGTGCCGGGGTTCGGCGTGCCGGGGTCGGGGGTGCCCGGGTTCGGCGTGCCCGGGTCGGGGGTCC
>JALRCL010000284.1 GCA_023268575.1 Patulibacter sp. | reverse complement strand
GACGGTCGCCCCCGCCCGGCTCGTCCGCGCGCTCGACGAGCGGCCGTGACCCGGATGCCCGCCTCGGGCGGCCGAGCCACGGCGGACCGCCCGGCTACGGGGCGGGCAGCAGCGTCGCTGCGCGCGTGACGCCGGGGGTGGCGCAGACCTCGGTCGGTCGGCCACCGTCGCCGGCGCAGATCGCAGCGGTCAGGACGTTCGCCTGCCCGATCAGGCGCCGGCCGAGCGTCGAGGTGGGCTCGGCGAGCGACGCCGTGATCCGCGCGGCCGAGACGCCGCGCAGGTAGCCGGGCGAGACGCCGCTGCCGATGAACCCGTAGACGTCGCCCACCGCGACGGCCGGCACCTGGCGACGGCCGTCGAACGTGGAGAGCAGCCGCTGGTCAGCGCGGCTGGGCCGCTGCAGGTTCCGGCCGCGCAGGTCCTGGAGCACGATCGGGGTGAAGCGCACGACCGGACTGGCGATCGTCGCGCCGAAGAAGCTCAGGCCCTGGAGGCGGTCGTAGCGGCGCGTGCGCGCCAGGCGCCCGTAGAAGCGGCCGGTGTCGAGCTGCCGCACGCCCGAGAGCGTGCCGAAGCGCGAGAGCGCCACGGCCAGCGGCCAGGAGTTCGCGGCGCAGTGCGGGCACCACGCCGCGTTCATCGAGCGGACGTTCACGGTGCCGGTCGGGCGCGGATCGCCGGCCAGGCGCTTGACCATCACGTCCTTGCGCGTCAGGGGCCCGGGACCCACGGCGTCGAAGGCCGCCTGCGGGACGCTGCCGATCGCGGTCACGACGGCCGCGGACGCCGCGGACGACCCGTCGGTCCGCGCCGCGGCGGACGAGGAGCTCGCCCCCGCGAGCGCGACGCCGGCGGTCGCGAGGGTGGAGAGGGTCAGGCCGTACGAACGGCGGCGGGTTGCACGTGAGCGCACGGCGGAAGCTCCTGGTCTGGAATCGGGCCGTGCGCACCATGCCACTCGCGGGCGCGTCTGCCCACGATGCTCAGCGGACGACGGACCCGCGAGCGGCGACGTGCCACGGCCCGCCCTCCCACCGCCGGGGGTTCGCCGATCTACGGAAACGCCGGGATCGGCCCCGCGTGCCCCGGGACCGTCGGCTCGGCGACCGGCTCCTCCTCCGGGGCGACGTACGGCCCGGGCTTCGGTCGCTCGCGGCCCCCCGGAAAGGAGAGGCGCAGGAGCGTGCGCTGGACCATGAGCCACTGCTGCCAGAACGGGCCGCTGTTGTAGGGCAGGCCGTACTCCTCGCAGAGCGCCTGGACCTTCGGCGCGATCTCGGCGTAGCGCGACGAGGGCATGTCCGGGAACAGGTGGTGCTCCACCTGGTAGCCGAGGTTGCCGCTCATCACGTGGAACAGCGGCGTGCCCTCGATGTTCGCCGCGCCGATGAGCTGCCGGACGTACCAGCCGCCGCGGGTCTCGTCCTCGACCTCGTCCTCGGTGAACGTGTACGCCTGGTCGGGGAAGTGCCCGCAGAAGATGATCATGTTCGACCACACGTTGCGCACGACGTTCGCCGTCGCGTTGGCCACGAGCGTCTTCTTCCAGTGCTTGCCCGACAGCGCCGGGAAGACGATGTAGTCCTTCAGGATCTGGCGGCCGGCCTTGCCCGCGATCCCCTTCAGCTCGCGCTTGAGGACCTTCGGGTCCTTCTGCCGCCGGCGGATCGCCTCGATGTCGAGGTCGTGCAGCGCCACGCCCCACTCGAACAGGAGCATGAGCAGGACGTTCACCACCGGCTGCGCGAGGTAGCGCGGCTCCCACGGCTGCTTCGGGTCGACCCGCATGATCTCG
>JALRCL010000239.1 GCA_023268575.1 Patulibacter sp. | reverse complement strand
GGTGGTGCCGGGGATCGGGTGGCCAACGTCGCCCTGCGCGGACCGAACCGCTCCGTCCTCTCCGCGCCGGCGCAGCTGCGCGGCTTCGCCGGGGCGCTGCCGAAGGGCGACGACGGGGCGCCCGGGGCCGACGGCGCGCCCGGGGTGGACGGTGCGCCTGGGGCCGACGGTGCGCCTGGGGCCGACGGCGCGAACGGCGCGGACGGTGCCCCGGGGGCGAACGGCGCGGACGGAGCGCCCGGGACCAACGGCGCCGATGGAGCGCCCGGCGCGAACGGCGCCGATGGCGCACCCGGCGCTCAGGGGCCCACGGGTCCGCAGGGCGCTACCGGTCCGGCGGGCCCGCAGGGCGCCACGGGCGCTCGCGGACCGGCCGGCGCCAAGGGCGCCGACGCCGCCGTCACCTGCCGCGTCCGTCCGGGACGGCGCCTGCGCGTGACCTGCGCGGTCGCCGACGCCGCTGCTCGCGGCCGCCGGGTGGCCGCCCGACTGACGCGCGGCGGCCGGACGTTCGCGCGCGGCACCGTCCGCGGGAACCGGACCGCGTTGACCGGCGTGCGTGGTCGCTCGATCACGGCCGGCACCTACACCCTGCGGATCGGGACCGGCAAGCGGGCCACCCGGCTGCGGGTGCGCGTGACGGTCGCGACGTCGAGCACCCGGCGCACCGCGGAGGCGAAGCGCAGCACGCGCGCGGCGTCGGCCGCCCGCCGCTGAGCGCCACCCGCGATCCGGGGTCGGGCGGTGCGCCGCCCGACCCCGCGGCCGGTGCCGCGGCGGGGCGTCCGGCGGCGTCCCCGCCCCGCTGGCCCGACGCGCGGCGGATCACCGCCGCCGACGCGACGGTCTTCCCCGACGCCGCGGCGATCCCGCCGCTCGTCGTCGACCTCGGCGGCCCGCGACGCACGCTGAGCACCGCCGTGCTCGGCGGCGGGCTCGCGCACGCCCGGACCTGGCTCTGCGTGAGCGTCGACAACCGCTACGACCGGCTGGACCCGGCGGCCGACCTCGCCGAGCGGGCGGCCGCGCTCGGACTGGCCGGGCCCGTCGTCGGCATGCTCACCGGGGTCGACGTCCGGCGGGTGGAGGTCCACGCGCACGGGCTCGCGCGGGTCCACGCGACGGTCGGCGTCGGTCGCGGCGTCGCCGCCGCCGGCACGCGGCCGCCGGACTGGGGTCCCGCCGGGACGATCAACCTCCTCGTCGAGCTCGACGCGCCGCTCACCGACGAGGCGCTCGTCGGGGCGGTCCAGACGGTGACCGAGGCGAAGGCCCAGGCGCTGGCCGACGCCCGGATCCGCGCGCGCAACCACGCCGGGTGGGCGACGGGGACGCCGACCGACGCGCTCTGCGTCGCCGTGCCGATCGGCGGGACCGTGCCGTTCGCCGGCACCGCCACGGCGGTCGGCGGCGACGTCGCCCGCGCGGTCCATGCGGCGGTCCTCGCCGGCGCGCTCGCCGACCGCGCCGATCACCGCCTCGCGCGCCGGCGCCTCGCCGCCGCGGCCCGCCGGGCGGAGCGCGACCGGTCCACGCCGCCCAGGTGAACCGCTCCCGGCGGGCTCCCGAACCACCGGTCGAGGTCCGTCCGCGGGGCGCGTAGTGTGACCAGATGGACGTGATCGTCACCGCTGCCGACCTGGCTGCCGAGCTCGACGCCGACCCGGACCGCCTGGTCCTCCTCGACGTCCGCTGGTCCCTCGGCGGTCCCCCCGGCCACGACGAGTACCTCGAGGGGCACCTGCCCGGTGCGGTCTTCGTCGACCTCGACCACGAGCTCGCGGCGCCGCCATCGCCCGAGCGCGGCCGGCACCCGCTCCCGGAGGTCGCCGACCTCCAGGCCGCCGCCCGCCGTTGGGGGATCGACGACGACAGCCGCGTCGTGGCCTACGACGCGAGCGGCAACCTCGCCGCCGCCCGCGCCTGGTGGCTCCTGCGCTGGGCGGGCCACGACGACGTGCGGCTGCTCGACGGCGGCCTCGCGGCGTGGACGGCGACCGGCGCCGGGCTCGAGACGCGGGAGACGATCCCCCACGGCGGGCAGGTGAGCTTCGACGGCGCCGGTCGCCTGCCGACGGTCGAGCTCGACGCGGTGCCCGGGATCGCACGCGACGGGCTGCTGCTCGACGCCCGCGCGCCGGAGCGGTTCCGCGGCGAGGTCGAGCCGGTCGACCCGAAGGCCGGGCACGTGCCGGGCGCCCGCAACCTGCCGACCGGCAGCCTGCTCGACGCGCACGGCCGGTTCCTGCCGCGGGAGGAGCTCCGCGCCCGGTTCACCGCGGTCGGCGCCGACGGCGGCGACCGGCTCACGGCGTCGTGCGGGTCCGGCGTGACGGCCGCGCACCTGCTGGCCGCCGCCTCGATCGCCGGTCTGGAGGGTGCGCTCTATCCGGGCTCGTGGTCCCAGTACAGCGCCCACGACCTGCCGGTGGCCACCGGCGGCTGAGCCGCCGTCGGTCCGGGTGCCCCGGGGCGGCGCAGGACGGGACGGCCGGGTCGAGCTCCCCGGGGCCCGACCGTCAGCTCCACCAGCCGGGAAGCAGCTCTCCGTCGCCCTCGCGCCGCGGACCCACGACGAGCAGCTCCAGGCCCTCCGGCCCGCCCTCGAACGCGCGCTTCACCCGCGGCCCGACGCGCAGCGCGTCCCGCTCGCCGAGCTCGACGACCTCGTCGTCGAGCTTCGCCCGGCCGCTGCCCGCGAGCACGACGTAGAGCTCCTCGGCCTCGCCGTGCTGGTGGCCGAACGGGTGCCGCCGCCCGGGCTTCATCGAGTGGAGCGCGACGCCGGTCTGGCCGAGCCCGAGCTCGCCGGTCGGGAAGCGCGCCGCGCCGACCTCGGCCATCCCGAAGCCCGGGGCCTTGTCCTCGGCGTCGTCGAGGTGCAGGAGGGTCACGCCCTCGGGCGCGGCGGGCAGGTGACCGACCCCGCCGAGCGGCTCGAGGTCGATCCGCCGCGGCGGCGTCTCGGGATCCAGCAGCGCGAGCACCGCCTGGACCGCCTCGTCCTCCTGCAGGCTCGCAAATGCGCCCATCGATAGGCCAACGATATGGGCTTGTTTGATCGAAAGTCCATCGAGTATGGCGAGAATGTCATCGCGTACGCGCTCTTGCGAGTACATCTCCCAATTGTCGGGAATATCAGAGGGTAAATAGCCTC
>JALRCL010000195.1 GCA_023268575.1 Patulibacter sp. | reverse complement strand
GCCGATGGCCGCGGCGATGTCCATGCCGGCGTGCTGCCGCCCACCGCGCGGGCCGAAGTTCGACGACACCGTCCCGTTGACCGGCTTGACGGTGCTCGAGCCGCTCGCGGTGCCGCCCTCGTCGGCGGTGCTCGGCGTGGTCGCCGTGCCGGAGTCGTCGCTCGTCGTCGGCGGCGCGGCGGGGCTGCCCTCCGCGCCGCCCACGGCCTCGCTCGTCGCGGTGGAGCCGGCGGTCGAGCTCGACGAGCTGCCGCCCTTGCCCTTCGCGCTCGAGGACGCCGGGGCGGCGTCCGCGCGATCGGCCGTGCGGACGGGGCCGGCGTCGCCGGTGGCCTTCGCGTGCCCGCCGGTCTGGCGCTGCAGGACGACGCTCTGCCCGCCGTCGGCGGTGCGGACCGCGGAGACGACCTTCAGGGCCGTCGCGGGCGTGGCGCTGCTGCGGACGGAGGCCCGCTGCGTGCTGAGCAGGGCCGTCCAGGTCTGCGGACCCACGACGCCGTCCGTGTTCAGCTGACGCTGCTGCTGGAAGCGCTTCACCGCAGACTCGGTGGTGGCGCCGAAGTGGCCGTCGGCCTGCAGGCCGAGGCGCTGCTGGACGTCGCGGACCTCGTCGCCGGTGGAGCCGACGAGCAGAACCGGGCGGCTGCGCCCGTCGTCGCTCACGGCGGAGGTCAGGCTGCCGATCGTCGTGCGGCCGGCGTCGTCGGTCGTCGAGGTCGTGTCGCCCGACGTCGACGAGGCGGTCGCCGCGCCGACCGCGGGGCCCGCCGTCGAGCCGACCATCGCGAGGCTCATCGCCAGCGCGGCCTTCCGGCGACGGCGCTCGCGCACCCGCTGCAGCGGGACGGTGACGCGCCGGTCGCGGGCCCACGACAGCGAGCGCTGCCAGACGCTCGGGTCCGCGAGGTCGCGGCGGCCCGGGGCGTCCGGCGCCCCGACCGCGTCGAGCGCCGCAGCGAGCTCGTCGGTCGTGAGCGGCAGCGCGGCGGAGCCGGCCGTCGGCTCCGCGACGTCGGTCGCGGTCGCCAGCGCATCGGCGAGCGCGGGGTCGCGCTCGGGTCGCCAGCCGGCGGGCCGCCGGCGACGGGTGGTCGTCTCCCCCGTGCGCGCACGTGGGGTGCTCGCGGCCTGTCGGTCGCGGCGCTGACGGGAGCGCTCCCGTGAGGTGCGCCAGTGGTCCGCCCGCGCGAGATCGCGCTGCTGCTGCTCGGTCATGCCGAACGTGTCCTCCTGCGTCGGGCCTACGAGGTGAGCTGACGGGCTCGCGCTTCAGGAGTCGCGCTACGCCTTGCGGCGATTCGCCCCGTGCGGCCTCGAGAGGCCGCGAGTGGTTCCCCCGCCCGCGCGTCGGAAACGCGCGGCTCGGCCGGTTCTCGGTCCGCGGAGGACCGTAGCGCAGCTGCAAGCGGCGTTGCGGCACTTGAGCGAATCTTCATCGGCGCATAAGGCCCCGAGTGCCGCGGCGCCACGCGCCGGCCCGCCGCCGCGGGGACCGGCACCACGCCCGGGCGGCACTAACGCCGCGCTAACACGCGCGCGGCGCGACGCGAACCGGCCGCCCAGGGACCGTACGCTCGCCGGCATGCTCCGTCCCCCACGGCCATCGGCCCGGTCCTTGGCACTGCTCGCCGCGACGTCGCTCGCAGCGCTCGTGCCGATCGCCGCCGCCGACGCCGCGCTGCCGTCCGGCAACCTGATCGCCAACCCGAGCGCCGAGGCCGGCCCCGGGTCGACCGACGCGTCCTGCGGCGGGACGGTCGACGCGCCGAGCTGGACGCGTGCCGAAGGCAACCACACGGTGGTGCGGTTCGGGATCGGCAACTTCCCCGTGACCGGCCACGGCTCGCAGTTCTTCGCCGGCGGCTGCGCCGCGCGCTCGGTCGCGATCCAGGACGTCGACGTCGCCGCCGAGGCCGCAGGCATCGACACCGGCACGGTGCCGGCCACGCTCTCCGCGCTGCTGGGCGGCTACCTCGATCAGAACGACGTCGCGACGGTGACCCTCGCCTGGATCGGCCCGAACGGCGCCGACCTCGGGGCGCCCGGCAACGACCTCGTCCTCGCGCCGGTCACGGCGGCCGATCGTGGCAACCAGACCGGCTTCGTCGAGCGCGCCGCGTCCGGCACGGTCCCGGCGGGCACCCGCAGCGCGCGGGTGACGATGGAGATGACGCGCTCGGCCGGCAACTCCAACGACGGCTACGTCGACGGCCTGTCGCTCGTCCTGGGCGCTCCGGGCACGACCCCGCCCCCGCCGGGTCCCGACGGTCCCGGCGACGATCCGAGCGATCCCCGCCGGCCGACCGGCGCGACGGTGCGGTGCGACCGGGGACCGCTGCCGACGTCGGACTCGCGCTGCACGGTCACGGTCGGCGACGCGGGTCCGCCGCCCCGCAGCGCGCCGGTCGGCACGGTGCGCTGGACGGCCACCGAGGGCGGCTTCCCGACGGGCTCGAGCTGCCGGCTGCAGGTCTCCGGGAGCGGGCCCGGGATCTCGTTCTGCGCCGTCGCCTACCGGCCGGGCCCGAAGGGCACCCCGGGCGGCACCGAGATCCC
Source organism: Patulibacter sp. (assembly GCA_023268575.1). Taxonomy (GTDB): domain Bacteria; phylum Actinomycetota; class Thermoleophilia; order Solirubrobacterales; family Solirubrobacteraceae; genus Patulibacter. Next base: position 1,572 of record JALRCL010000195.1, on the reverse strand, counting down.
GGTCACGGCCGCCTACGAGGGGTCCGACGTGCACCGCCCGACGGGTCAGCGCCACCGCCTGATCGATGCGACGGTGATCGACCCGGGGACCGGCGAGCAGGGCCCGAGCGCCGAGCAGTGCGCGGCGATGGCCGACGCGCGGGGAGCGCGTCGCGCGATCCCGCGGGTGAACCAGCAGTACCAGAACCCCGAGGTGGACGCCGCCGGGCGGCCGACGGGCTACCAGGAAGGCGTGGGCTCGAAGGTGCTGCGCAACGTCGCCTACTGCACCGACTTCGCGCTCACCGGCGCGCTGGAGACCGGGAAGGCCGCCGTGACCGGGGTCGGGGCGGTGGCCTGGACCGGCGCGGCGACCGTCGGCGGCTTCGCCCTCGGCGCCGAGGCGGGCCCCGTCGGGTCCGCGGTCGGCGCCACGACCTTCGGCGCCACGGCCTGGGAGTACGGCGGCAAGCAGATGGCGAGCGCCTCGTGGGGCTACGCGAAGGGCATCGGCACCGCGCTGTCGGACCCGCCGAACCCGCGCTTCAAGAGCCTCAGCCGCCCGGCGAAGGCCCGAATCCCGAAGATGCGACCGATCGGCCGGAGCGCCCGTGCCCGCGCGGACGAGCGCCTGCTGCGGTCGTGGATCACGACCCTCGACCGGCTCGAGCGGCTCTCGAACGCGTTCACCGCGACGCTCGACAAGGCCGGCGGCGCCGAGGTCGCCGGAGACCGGGTCTGGCAGGGGCGCCACATGCGCTACGCGATCAGCCTCGCCGGGCAGCTCGCCCGCACGAGCGACGCGCTGACGCCGCTCGGCGCGCGGGTCGCCGCCCGGGCGCGCACCGCCCGCGAGGCCCGGCGCAGGCCGAAGGCCCGCCGGCTCGCCGCGGCCCGCGCGCGCGTCGCGAAGCGCGGCTTCACCGCGCGCGAGCGCAAGCGCCTGGCCCGCGCCGGCTTCGACGCCGGCGCCCAGGAGCTGCTGCGCGCGATCGCCCGCGACCCGCGCTACCGGACCTCCGCGCTGCTCGCCGCTCCGGGTCCGGCACTGCGCCGCCACGCGTCGACCCCGCTGTGGCGCGACGGCGCGCGCGCCCTGCGGCTCTGGGTCCAGCACCCCCAGGTCGTGGAGCAGGCGAAGCTCGGCCGCTGAGCCCGCCGGCTGCCAGCCGCGACGGCGTGCACGAGGGCGCACGCCGTCGTCGCTGCCGCTACACTGGTCCGCCGTTGCGCCCGTAGCTCAGCTGGATAGAGCGTCGGTCTACGGAACCGAAGGTCAAAGGTTCGAATCCTTTCGGGCGCGTGAAGAAACCCCGGCTAACGCTGGCGTTTCGTCGTTCTAGGGGTCGGTAGGTTCGGAGCACCGTCCGTCTACCGTCCGGCGGCAGATTTGTCGGCACGGACGGCGGGCTCTACGGTCGCGCCCGATGAAGCGCACCGTGTCCCTGCTCCTGCTAACCCCGGCGGCCGCATTCGCGCTCGGCGGCTGTGTCGACGCCGACCCGTCAGCCGACAAGCCCGAGCCGAGGGCGACCGCGGCGCCGACGGCGGCGCCTGTGCCGTCGGGTCCGTCGCAAGCGACACTCGACCGCC
>JALRCL010000134.1 GCA_023268575.1 Patulibacter sp. | reverse complement strand
GTAGCACTGCAGGCGGATCAGGTCGCGGTCCAGGACGCTCGCGAGCGCCTTGGCGAGCTCCGTCTTGCCGACCCCGGCCGGGCCCTCGACGAGGACCGGCTTGTCGAGCTGGATCGCGAGGTGCGAGACGAGCGAGGTGCGCGTGGCGGGCAGGTAGCCGACGCCGCGCAGCGCGGCGTCGAGCTCCTCGACGGATGCGGGAGTCACGGACACGCCCCCGATTCTAAGGGCGACCCGGGTCGACCCCGCGGACCGGCGTGCGGTCGCTGTGGGATCCTGGGCCGGTGGAGGGGACCCCGATCGGCCTGCTCGCGACCGCCATCTCGGCCACGGTGGTGGTCGTGGCGATGGGCGTGGCGATGGTGATCGTGCTGCTCGGGCACCTCGTCCGGTCGCGCGCGACGGTGGCCACCGGCATCGTGCTGCTCTTCGCGGCGACGTTCGGGATGCTCGTCGGCGGCTTCGGCGCATGGCGCGACAGCCCCGGTCCTGCGCCGGACCCGCTGCGGGGCACCGAGGTGCCCCAGAACGAGACCCAGCGCGAGTCGCGCGAGCGCCGCGAGGCCGAGCGCAACGCCCGCGACCAGCAGCCGTAGACGGCTCAGCGGCGGTCGTCGCGCGGTGGGTCGTCCTCGCGGGACGGCCGGCGGGGACGCGCGGGTGGCGGCGCGTCGGTGTCGATCCCGGACTCGCGCAGCAGGCGCGTGGCCTCCGAGCGCCCGAGCGCGCGCGTCCGCTCGTCGTCGGGCGCCGGCGGGCGGGGGCGGGGGCGCTCGACGACGGCGTCGGGCACGTCCCAGTCGCCGTCGGCCGCCGGTGCGGGACGCTCGCCCGAGCCGGCGCCCGGCCGCTCGGCCCCGCGCCGGGGGGCGACGCGGGTCTCGGGCTCGTCCGTCGTCGCGCGCTCGCGGCGGCGCGCCACGCGGGTCTCCGCGTCGGGCACGGGGCGCGGCGCGGCGGCCTCGCGGCGGCGCGCGATCCGCGTCTCGGGCTCGGGGGGCGTGGGGCGGGCGCGGCGGCGCTCCTCGCGGCCGACGACGACGGTCGCCGGATCCACGCGGGGCCCGCGCGGCTCGGGGACCGGGCCGCGGCGCGGCGCACCGCCGCGCCGCTGATCGAGCCCGCAGGCGAGCAGCAGCCCGACGGCGGCGAGGCTCGCGAAGATCCCCCAGGAGAGCCCGACGGACCGGCTGACCTGGCCCACGATCTCCGTGTCGGGGCGGTCGAAGAGCCGGTAGACGACGAGCAGCCCGACCCATCCGGCGGCCGCGACGACGAGCGTGCCGTCGGGGAACGGGAGCGAGAAGCGCCGGTCGGTCGCGCGCCCCCAGGTGAGCGCGAGCACCGCGCCGCCGACGAGCAGCACCGCCGCTTCGACGAACGAGAAGGCGCCGAGCGCGGAGATCGTGTTCTCCGTGATCGTCGCGCGGCGCGTGCCGACCGGCGTGAGCGTCTCGGTGTACCACGGCGCCTGCAGGCTGACGAGGACGACGATCGCCGCCACCGCGGTGCGCTGCTGGGCGCTCGTCAGGGCGCCCCAGGCGCGCAGCGGCCCGCTCGCGGACCGCGGGCGCCCGCGGCGCTCCCGCCGGCGCGGCTCGTCGTGCTCGCTCATCCGATCGGGATGTCCTCGACGTCGGAGGCGGCGGCCGGCCGGGACGTGCCGAGGCCGCCGGGACTGGCGCCCGGCTCCAGTCGCGCGACCCACCAGTCGAGGATCGCGCGCACGAGCAGCAGCAGCTGCCGCAGGACCTCGGTGACCTGCGCCTGCAGCTCGGCGGGCAGCAGGTCGCGCAACGCCCGCAGGAGCGAGGCCAGGGCGGAGACCTCGTCGGCGCGGGAGGCGCGCTCCTGCGC
>JALRCL010000041.1 GCA_023268575.1 Patulibacter sp. | reverse complement strand
GCGCTCACCAGCAAGCTCGTCGACCCCGCCAACCGTCAGTTCGCCGAGAGCGTCACCGAGGAGGCGGCACCCGACTCCACCGGCGAGGGCTACGCGCGCGTCGGCGCGGCGCTAGGACGGTCGCTGCTCGGCCGGGCCGGCCGGGGCCGACCTCGCGGGGACGGCGGCCTGCTGGTCGGGCGGGCCACGGCGCGGGTCCGGGGCCCGCGGGGCCGCGGCGGCCTTGGCGCGGCGAGCGCTGGGCGTCGCCGTCGGCGACGTTCCTGCGACGATCCCGAGCCGTGTCCGGGTCGTTGCGCGTCGCCCTGAACCTCGTGTACCTGACCCCCGGCGAGACCGGTGGGATGGAGGTCTACGCCCGCGAGCTCCTGCCGCGGCTGGCGGCGATCGACGGCATCGAGCCGGTCGCGATCGTCAACCGGGTGGCGGCGCGGGATCGCGACGCGCCGTGGTCCGACGGCACCGTGCCGGCGCTCGTGGCCGACGTCGACGCCCGCGATCGGCGGCAGTGGGTGTGGGGCGAGCAGCGCCACGTGCCGCGGCTCGCCGAGGAGGCCGGCGCTGCCCTCGTCCACTCGCTCGCGTCGACCGGCCCCGGGCGTTGGGCGGGTGGTCCGCCGCGCGTGACGACCGTCCACGACCTGCACTACGCGGTGGCGCCGGAGGCGCACTTCGGCCTGCGCGGCCTCGGCATGCGGGTGCTCGTCCCGGCGGCCGTTCGCGCCTCCCGGCGGGTGATCGCCGACTCCCACGCCACGAAGGCGGACGTCGTCGCGCACATCGGGGCGCCGGCCGATCGGATCGACGTCGTGCATCTGGCGACGACGCTGCCGGCGGACGCGGCGGCGACCCCCGAGCCGGAGCTGCGGGCCCGGCTCGGCCTGGGCGACCGCCGGGTACTGCTGAGCATGGCGGCGAAGCGGCCGCACAAGAACGTCGAGGGCCTGATCGACGCGCTCGCCGGTATCGAGCCCGAGCGCCGTCCGCTGCTCGTCGTCCCCGGGTACGCGACGGAGCACGAGGCGGTCCTGCGCCGCCGCACGGTCGCCCGGCACGTGGCCGAGGACGTGCGGTTCCCCGGCTGGCTGTCCTCCGGGGACGTCGAGGGCCTGTGGCGGATCGCGACCGGGCACGTGTTCCCGTCGTTCTACGAGGGCTTCGGCCTGCCGGTGCTGGAGGCGATGGCCCGCGGGGTGCCGGGTGCGTGCAGCGACCGCGCCTCGCTGCCGGAGATCGCCGGCGACGCGGCGCTGACCTTCGATCCCGCCGACGGACGCGCGATCCGCGCGGCGATCTCGCGGCTGCTCGACGACGCGCCGCTGCGCGAGGACCTCGCGCAACGGGGTCGGCGGCGGGCGGCGACGTTCTCGTGGGAGCGGACCGCGGCGCAGACGGCCGACGCGTACCGTCGCGCGCTGGCCGGTTGACGGCGCGCGGCGGGGAGGCCGGCCGCGGGATCGCTCAGGTCCGGGTCGCGCCCCGTCGACGTCGGCGTCGCGACGGGGTCGCGTACGCGGCGGCGACCGTCCGCAGCGATCCGGCGAGCGAGAGCCGGTCCGCGTGCTCGCCGAACCACGCCCGGGTGCTCGCGCGCAGGGCCTCGCCGTCCTCGTGGCAGCGGACGACCTCGGCGGCGATCGACGCGCCCGTCGCCTCGGCCGCGACGTAGCCGTTGCGGCCGGGGTCGACGAGCTCCACGGCGGCGTTGTCCTCTCCGGCGACGACGATCGCCGGCACGCCGTGGGCGGACGCCTCGACGACGACCATCCCGTACCCCTCGCGCGACGAGGGCTGCACGACGCACAGCGCGCTGCGCATCGCCGCGTCGACCTCCGCGGCGTCCACGAACCCGGGCGCGTCGACGACGTCCTCGAGCCCGAGCTCGGCGATCCGTGCCCGCACGAGCTCGTGCTCCGGCCCGGCCCCGAAGATCCGCCCGCGCAGTCCCGGCACCCGCTCGCGCGCGGCGGCGATCGCATCGACGACGAGCGGGACCCGCTTCTCCGGGATCATCCGTCCGGCGTAGACGACCGTCGGTGGTTCGACCGGAGGCGTCGCGGCCGGCGCCTCGAGCGGTCCGCCGTACATGCCGGTGAGATGCGTCGCACCTCCACGCAACCCGAGCGCTTCGAGTCGTTCGGCGTAGCGCCGGCTGAAGACGTACGCGCGCTGAGGCATGACCGCGCACAGCCGCTGGATCGTCCAGCCAACTCGCCCGCCGAGCGCCCCGAGGTAGCTGCGCCAGTACGCGCGGCTCCAGACCTCGAACCAGTCGACGCTGACGCCGTAGCGGTGCAGGGGCCGCGCTGCCTCGGCAGCGAGCAGCGAGAAGTACGGGAACGACGAGGTGTGCACGACGTCGTAGCGCCGGCCGTGCCGCAAGAGGTGCAAGAGGACTCCGACGCCGAACCGGAGCGGCGGTCCGATCTTGCGGTTCCCGTTGTCGTACAGCTCGAGCCGCGGGCCGACGGGGACCACGTCGACGCCGGCGATATCCGGCGGCGCATCCGCATCCCATTGCGTCAGCGTGAGGTAGGTCACCTCGTGACCCTCCGCGACCAGTTGCTCCGCGAGTCCGCGGTACCAACGCTCGCCGCCCCCCACCGTCCAGGGGTAGAGGCAGTCGTAGACAAGACAGATCCGCACGGCGCAGGCATCCTCGCGCAGCGCGACGGCCTGTGCTGTGAGCCGCTCCTGGGGCACCTCGCCGAGAGTGCCCCAGCGGAGTCGGGCGGCGCGCTACTTCGAGAGGAGCTCCAGGTCCGCGCGGACCATCAGGCGGATGAGCTCCTCGAAGCTCGTGGCGGGCGTCCAGCCGAGCTTCTCCTTCGCCTTCGTCGGGTCGCCGATCAGCAGGTCGACCTCCGCGGGGCGAACGAACTGCGGGTCGATCTCGACGTACTGCTCCCAATCGCCCAGGCCGGCCTCGTCGAAGGCGACCTGCACGCACTCGCGCACCGTGTGGGTCTCGCCGGTGGCGATGACGAAGTCGTCCGCCTCGTCCTGCTGCAGCATGAGCCACATCGCCTCGACGTAGTCCTTCGCGTAGCCCCAGTCCCGCTTGGCGTCGAGGTTGCCGAGGGCGAGCTTGTCGCGCAGGCCGTGCTTGATCGCCGCCGCGTGCCACGTGACCTTGCGGGTGACGAACTCCAGGCCGCGCCGGGGCGACTCGTGGTTGAAGAGGATGCCGCTCGTGGCGTGCAGGTCGTAGGACTCGCGGTAGTTCACCGTGATGAAGTGCCCG
>JALRCL010001034.1 GCA_023268575.1 Patulibacter sp. | reverse complement strand
ATGCGCCTCGGCCAGCCCGACGACGGCAACCAGCCGGCCGGCAAGACGCAGCGGATCGCCTACGACCAGCTGACGAAGGCGTTCGGCCCGGGCTCCAACGGCCCGTTCCTCATCGCCGTCGACACGCCGGGCGGCTACCAGGCCAACGAGGGGGCGGTCGCGAAGCTCCGCGACGCCGTCGCCGCCGACCGCGGGATCGTGAAGCAGGGCGTCACGGCCGTGCCGTCGGAGGACGGCCGGATCGCGACGATCTTCGCCACGCCGACCTCGGCCCCGCAGGACGAGAAGACGACGAAGACGCTCGAGCGGCTGCGCGACGACGTCCTTCCCGACGCGACGGAGGGCACGCCGATCGCCGGCAAGGCCTACGTCGGCGGGCAGACCGCCGGGTTCCAGGACTTCTCGGACAAGGTCTCCCGCGGGCTGCCGCTGTTCTTCGCGGTCGTCATCGGCCTGTCGGTGCTCCTGCTGATGGCGGCGTTCCGGTCGTTCTGGATCCCGCTGGCCTCCGCCGTCTTCAACCTCCTGTCGATCGGCGCCGCCTACGGCGCGGTCACGGCGGTGTTCCAGGACGGCGTCGGCGCGAACCTCATCGGGGCCGACAGCGGCGTGCCGATCGTCTCGTTCATCCCGGTGATGCTCTTCGCGATCCTCTTCGGCCTGAGCATGGACTACAACGTGTTCCTGCTCAGCCGGATGCACGAGGCCTACAAGGAGGGCGACGGCCCGCGCGAGAGCGTCATCAACGGCATGGCGCGGATCGGCAAGGTCGTCCTCTTCGCCGGTCTCGTGATGGCGTCCGTGTTCCTCGCGTTCGTCACCCAGGACGACGTGATCGGGAAGATGTTCGGCGTCGGCCTCGGCCTGGCGATCCTCATCGACGTCCTCATCGTCCGCCTGCTCATCGCCCCCGCCGTCGTGACGCTCCTCGGCGACAAGGCGTGGTGGATGCCGAAGTGGATGGACCGCCTGATCCCGAACGTCTCGCTCGAGGGGCACCTCGTGAAGAACGTGGATCCGAAGGGCGAGCCCGTCTCGTGATCGTGGATGCCCGGTGGTCGCCGACCGAGGAGGTCGGTTCCCGGGCCTGAGAGCCAGGCTGATCGCCTGACCGAAGGGCCGGGGACCGAGATCCGATGCGTCGGCGGCCGCCGGGCGCCGCGAGCGCGGGACGGGCTCGCCCCAGGCGAGCCCGTGCAGTGATCGCGAGGCCCTCGTGGTCGCTGCCCGGGCCGCGCCTCGGCGCCTCGCCGACGGACGGCGCGCCTCGCGCGTGCCGTCCGTCGTGCTCGTCCCGTGCGGCGCCGCGAGGGCGACGTTCCGCCCGCGATCGGTGACGTGCGTCGTGCTCGCGCCCGCCGCCGGGCCGAGATCGACACCGGCGACGCGACCGCCGACGACGCGCTCGAGCGGCCGGACGGGCCGTCGCAGCCCGTCGTGGGCGTCGCGCCGGTGGATGTGGGGATGGGGACCCGGCGCTCGGTGCCGGAGGATCCCGTGACCGGGCGGACGGCGTGCGTCGTGGGCCTCGGGCACACGACACGCCCGGCACCGCCGGCTCGTGCCCGGCGCGGGACGAGCGCGGCGCTAGCATCGCCGCGTGCCAGCCGGTGCCCCGTCCCCCCAGCCGCCGCCGCGCCCGTCCGCGACGGGCGGCGCGCCGCACCGGGCCGGCTGAGCGTGGCCGGGCGGGGACGCCGCGGCGGCGGCCGGCCGGCGGTCGTGCGCGCCGCGTCGAGCATCGGGCCACTGGAGCTCGAGCCCGACCCGCGACGCCGCGGCGGACGGACGCTGCTCATCGACGGGCTCGTCCACGGGTACGTCGACCTCGACGATCCGGCGCACCTGGAGGTCGACTACGTCGCCCGGATCGGCGCGGCGCTCGAGGTGCTCGTGCCGCGTGGGGCGGCCGCCCGCGTCCTGCACCTCGGGGGCGGCGCCTTCAGCCTGCCCCGGTTCCTCGCCGCCACGCGGCCGCAGGTCGAGCAGACGGTGGTCGAGCGCTCCGCGGCGATCGTGCGCCTGGCCGAGCAGCACCTGCGCCTGCGCCGGACCGACCGGCTGCGCGTCGTGGTCGCCGACGCCGCCCGTGCCGTGCGACGGTTCGAGGACGGCGCGTTCGACCTCGTCCTCGGCGACGCGTTCGTCGGCACGGAGACCCCGGACGCGCTGACCGGCGCGTTCGCCGACGAGGTGCGGCGGCTGCTGGCGCCCGGCGGGCGCTACCTCTGGAACGTCGTCGACCAGCCGCCGTGGCCGGTCGCGGCCGCGGAGCTCGCCGCGCTCCAGGAGCGGTTCGCCCACGTCACGGCGTTCGGCGGGCGCGAGGTCGTCCGCGGTCGGCACGCCGGCAACCTCCTGCTGCTCGCGAGCGCGACGCCCCTACCGCTCGACGCGCTCGCCCGGCGGATCGCCGGCGGGGCGCACCCCGCGGAGCTCCTCGCCGCGGGTCGGCTGGCGGCGCTCGCCGACGGCGCGGGGTGATCACGGCGACAGCCGCACAGGGACCGCCGCCGCCACGCGGCCGCTGCCGCGCGTACCATCGCGCGGATGCCCTCACCCGCCCGAGCGTCCCACCGCCTGAGCGCCGACGAGCTGGCCACGTGGGAGCTGTTCCTGCGGTCCCACGCCCAGATCAACCGCCGCCTCGAGCAGGATCTCGCCGCGCACGACCTGACGCTCAGCGACTACGACGTGCTCGTGCAGCTCGTCCAGGCCCCGGACGGCTGCCTGCGGCCGATCGAGCTGAGCCGGCGGGTCCTGCTCACCCGATCCGGGATCACCCGTCTGGTGGCGGGCCTCGAGCGCCACGGGCTCGTGGAGCGCCGACCGGCGCCCGACGACCGCCGGGGGCAGCTCGTGCTGCTCACCGACGCGGGCCGCGAGCGGGTGCGCGAGGCCGGCCGAACCCACGGCCGTGGCATCCGCGAGCTCTTCGCGGACCGCCTCGACGCCGGGCAGCTCGCGACGCTGCGCGAGCTGCTCGTGCCGCTCACCGCCGCCTGACCCTGCGGGCAGGGCGGCACCAGGACGCGACGAGGAGCGCCGGCGCGCCAGGTCGGCGCCGCCGGGTGGACGGCGTACGCCCCGAGCGCTACTGCTGCCGTGGGGTCCGTCCGTCGACGTGCCCGCCGTCCAGCTCCTCACGAAAGCCCACCATGCGCAAGCTGCGTCCTCCCTCCCCCGCGACCGGCATCAGCCTCCTCGCCCTGTTCGTCGCCCTCGGCGGCACGAGCTACGCCGCCGTGACCCTGCCGCGGAACAGCGTCGGCACCAAGCAGATCCAGCGCTCGGCCGTGACCAGCACGAAGGTCAAGGACCGCAGCCTGCTCGCCAAGGACTTCAAGCCCGGCCAGCTGCCCGCCGGAGCGCGAGGACCGCAGGGCGCCGCCGGCCCGCAGGGGCCGCAAGGGCCGCAAGGCGAGAAGGGCGACACCGGTGCGCAGGGCCCGAAGGGCGAGACCGGACCGAGCACCGGTGCCGCCGGGGGCGACCTGACCGGCTCCTACCCGGCGCCGACGCTGGCGCCGAGCGCGGTGACGTCGGCGAAGGTCGCCGACGCCTCGCTGCGCCTGCGCGACGGAGCGGTGTGGAGCTCCTCGTACCAGTTCGGACCCCAGACGATCAACGCGAACGCCTGCTACGTGAACTTCTGGGGGAGCCCGTCGGGCATCGAGCTCGGCGATGTCGCGATCGCCGGCCCCGGGAACTACGACACCACCAAGCCGGGGCTGACCTACGACGCGACCGTCGTGAACAGCGGCGGCACCCCGACGGTGCAGCTGTTCGTCTGCAATCGGACCGGCTCGGCGATCACGATCCCCTATCCGGCGACGCCGGTCGTCTACGGCTTCCGCTACTGACGCCGCGACGGTCGCGCAGCGGTCGGCGACCGCGCGCGGCCGTCGTCCGCCGCCGCGGCCGGTTCGCGTCCCGACCGGGCGACGCGCGCCGCCGCCCGGAGCCGAGGACCGACCGGCTGCGGGGGCGGCGCTCGGCCCGGCTCAGGAGGCGGAGATCTCCCGCTTGAGGATCTTGCCCGTGGGGCCCTTCGGCAGCGCGTCGACGATCTTCACCGTCCGCGGGTACTTGTAGGCCGCGACCTGCCCCTTGACGTGCTGCTGCAACTCGTCCGCGGTCACGGACTGGCCGTCCTTCAGCGCGACGACGGCGGCGATCTCCTCGCCGAGCTCCTCGTGCGGCACGCCGATCACCGCGGCCTCGGCGACGGCCGGGTGCTCGTACAGGACCTCCTCGACCTCGCGGGGGTAGACGTTGTACCCACCGCGGATGATGAGGTCCTTCTTGCGGTCGACGATGAAGTAGAAGTCGTCCTCGTCCTTCTTCGCCATGTCGCCTGAAGCGAACCAGCCGTTCTCGTCGATGGCCTTCGCCGTGGCCTCGGGGTTGCGCCAGTAGCCCTTCATGACGTTCGGGCCCTTGATCTGCAGCTCTCCGACCTCGCCGACGGGCACCTCGTTGCCGGCGTCGTCGACGAGCCGCAGCTGCACCCCGTCGATCGCCACGCCGATCGATCCCGGCTTCAGCGGCAGGTCCGCGCGGCTGAACGACGCGACGGGCGAGGTCTCCGACAGGCCGTAGCCCTCGAGGATCGGCGAGCCGAAGGCCTCCTTGATGCCCTTGAGCACCTCGACCGGCAGCGCCGAGCCGCCCGAGACGAAGAGCCGCAGCGAGCTCGTGTCGAAGTCGCCGCGCTTGGGGTGGTGCAGGACGGCGCCGTGCATCGTCGGCACGCCCATGAAGATCGTGACCCCGTCGCGCTGCACGACCTCCAGCGCCTTCGTCGGATCGAACCGCGGCAGCAGCGTCACCTCGGAGCCGGTCGCGACCGAGACGTTCAGCGTGCAGGTCTGGCCGAAGACGTGGAAGAACGGCAGGCCGCCGAAGAAGACGTCCTCCTCGCTCGGGTCGAACAGGCCGATCGACGCCTGGACGTTCGAGCCGATCGAGTGGTGGGTGAGCTCGGCGCCCTTCGGCCGGCCGGTCGTGCCGGAGGTGTAGAGCACGACGGCGGTGTCCTCGCCCTCCTTGTGGGCGACCTCCTCGACCGCCGGCGCCGCGGCGACGCGCTGGGCGATGTCGGTCGGCTCGACGAGCAGGACCTGGGCGTCGCCCTCGGCCTGCTCCGCGCCGCCCTCGGCGGAGGCCGCGAAGTCGTGCCAGGCGAGCAGGACCTTCGCCCCCGAGTTGTCGAGGTAGTAGGCGACCTCGCGCGGGGACAGCAGCGGGTTCATCGGCACGACGACCGCGCCGAGGCGCAGGGCGCCGTAGTACGCCATCGGGAAGTGCGGCGTGTTCGGCAGCATGATGCCGACGCGGTCGCCGTCCTCGACGCCCATCTCGCGCAGCAGGCCCGCGACGCGCTGGCTCGCAGCGTCCAGTCCCGCGTAGGGCACCGCGATGTCGTCGAGCCGGATCGCGATCCGCTCGGGGTGCTTCGCCGCAGTGGTGGTGAGGAGCGTCGCCAGGTTCGCGTTCGTGCCCATGAGCGCCATCCTGCCAGCCCGGCGCCCGGACGCGGGAGGGACCTCTGCCCAGCACGGAGCCCGTGCGCTGTGCAGGGTGCCCCGTCCCACGTCCGGTCGGGGCGCTGGAGCGCCGCTCTCGGGCTCCGGTCCGCCGGGACCGACGCCGGACGAGGCGCGCCACCCGGACCGTCCGCGGTCCGCCGCGTCAGCCCGCCGCCCAGCGCGGGGCGCCGGGGTCCCCGCGAAGCGCGGCCAGCCGGACGTCGACCTCGGGATCCCGGGCCGCGCGCGACGTGCGGGGCTGCGCGGCCACGAGCCACAACGCCGAGGCGAGCTCCCGCAGGTCGACGAAGGCGTCCTCGCGGGGGTCGCGGGGTGGGCCGTAGGCCTCGCGCGCCGCGGCCCACCACGCCGGGGAGCCCCCGACGTAGCGGCGCGCGTGCAGCGCGGCCGGCGCGAGGTCCCAGGCGCGCGGGCCACGGGCGACGAGGTCGAGGTCCAGCAGCACGGCGCCGTCGGGGCCGAGCAGGACGTTGCCGGGGTGGGCGTCGCCGTGGACGACCGCCGCGTCGCGCTCCCAGCCCGCGACCGCGGCCAGCCGCGCATCCCGCAGGCGGTGCAGCAGCGCGCGCTCGTCGTCGTCCACGGCCGGGTGGTCGTCGAGCCCCGCGAGCCAGCCGTCGACGATCGCCGGCTGCCGCCAGGGACCGAGCACGACGACTCCCGGCCCGGGGTTCGCCCTCCCCGCCGCCGCGTCCGGGCGCCCGGCGCCCGGCACCACGCCCGCGCCCGGTCCGCCGGCGTCCGCCGGCGTCGGTGCGGCGTCCGCGCCCGCTCGACTAGGGCCGTTCGGCGTCGCTGCGGCGTCCGCGCCCGATCCGTCGGGGCCCATCGGCGTCGCTGCGGCGTCCGGACCCGTTCCGGCGAGGTCCGCCGTCCTGTCGTGGAACCGCCGCAGGAGCGCGCCGAACGCCGCGCCGTCGACCTGCGCCTCCGGGTC
>JALRCL010001024.1 GCA_023268575.1 Patulibacter sp. | reverse complement strand
CTATCCGCGTCCTTGTAGCGCTCGTCATCTGCCATCGTGTCTTCGTCGTCGTTCTCCGAAAGGCTGAAGGTTTCGAGGCCTTCAATGGCCGTCGGCAAGCGCGGAGAGGCCGATTCCATCCCGAGCGACTGCTCGGGCCTCACCGTCTGGGCCTTCAAGCGCGCCGGCATCTCGCTGCCGCGCACGAGCTTCGACCAGTACAAGCAGGGCGTCGCCGTCGACCGGGCGAGCATCCAGCCCGGCGACCTCGTCTTCTTCGACAGCGCCGGCTCCGGCGCCTCGCACGTCGGCGTGGCCACGAGCGCCACGACGGCCATCTCCGCCACGACGAAGGGCGTCATGGAGCACTCCTTCTCGAGCGGCTACTGGGACGACCACTACGTCGGCGCCCGGCGCGTGACCGGCTGACCTCCGGCGGCGCGCGCCGCCGTTCCCCCGCGACCGGGCCGCTCCGGATCGCGTCTTCCGCGGGCCGCCCTCTGGGCGGCCCGTCGTCGTCGACGGACGGGGACGCGGGGCGCCCGTCCTACCGCCGGTCGGGTTCGGTGGAGCCGTGGTTGCCGGTGCGCTACCCTGGGTATTGACTGACCAGTCAATCCACCTCCTCGGAGACCTGAAGCCATGACCAACGCCCCGACCAGCGAAGAGTCCCGCAAGTTCGTCGAGGAGGCGCGCGAGCAGGACTGGAAGCTCCCGTCCTTCGGCAAGGAGCTCTACCTGGGCGACTTCCGCCTCGACCTCATCCACCCTCTGCCCGTCGAGGAGCCGGAGGCCGAGGCCGCCGGCGCGCAGTTCCTCGCCGAGTTCCGCGAGTTCCTCGAGACGAAGGTCGACCCGCTCCAGATCGAGCGCGACGCGAAGATCCCGGACGAGGTCATCCAGGGCCTGAAGGACCTCGGCGCGTTCGGCATCAAGATCCCGAAGAAGTACGGCGGCCTCGGCCACTCGCGCATGACCTACGGCCGCGCCATGTCGATGGCCGGCACGTACCACGGCGCCCTCGGCGCCCTGCTCTCCGCCCACCAGTCGATCGGCGTCGCCGAGCCGCTGGTGATCGCCGGCACCGAGGAGCAGAAGCAGAAGTGGCTCCCGAAGGTCGCCAAGGACCACATCTCGGCCTTCCTCCTGACCGAGCCGGACGTCGGCTCGGACCCGGCTCGCCTGCAGTGCTCGGCCGTCCCGACCGAGGACGGCTCCGGCTACGTCCTCAACGGCCGGAAGCTCTGGGCGACGAACGGCGCGATCGCCGACATCGTCGTGATCATGGCGCGGATCCCGAAGAGCGAGGGTCGCCGCGGCGGCGTCTCGGCGTTCGTCCTGGACTACCACTCCGAGGGCGTCTCGGTCGAGCACCGCAACCAGTTCATGGGCCTCCGGGGCATCGAGAACTCGGTCACGCGGCTCGAGAACGTCTTCGTGCCGAAGGAGAACCTCATCGGCGGCGAGGGCGAGGGCCTGAAGATCGCCTTCCAGACGCTGAACACCGGCCGCCTGTCGCTCCCGGCGATCTGCGCCGGTGCGACGAAGTGGGCCTCCCGCGTGGTGCGCGACTTCGGCACGGAGCGCGCCCAGTGGGGCAAGCCCGTCGGCCAGCACGACGAGGTCGCGTCGAAGATCGCGAACATCCACGCCACGGCGTTCGGCATCGAGGCCGTCGTCGAGGTCGCCACCCGCCTGGCGCACACGAAGCGCTCCGACATCCGGATCGAGGCCGCCGTCGCGAAGCTCGTCGGCTCCGAGCTGGCCTGGAAGGCGATCGACGACGCCGTGCAGGTGCGCGGCGGCCGCGGCTACGAGACCGCCGAGTCGCTGGCCGCCCGCGGCGAGCGCGCCGTCCCGATGGAGCGGACGCTGCGCGACATGCGCATCAACCGCATCTTCGAGGGCTCGACGGAGATCATGCACCTGCAGATCGCCCGCGAGGCCATCGACCAGCACCTGCAGATCGCCGGCGAGCTCATCGAGGGCGACGGCGGCCCGGCCGAGAAGGCGAAGCTCGCGGCGAAGGCCGGCGGCTTCTACGCCAAGTGGTTCCCGCAGCTCACCGTCGGCGACGGCCAGAACCCGCGCAGCTACGACGAGTTCGGCGAGCTCGCCACGCACCTGCGGTTCGTCGAGCGCAACGCGCGCAAGCTCGCGCGCGTGACGTTCTACGCGATGGGCAAGAACGGCGCGAAGCTCGTGGACCGCACCGCGATCCTCGGCCGGATCGTCGACATCGGCGCCGAGCTCTTCTCGATCTCCAGCGCCGTCGTGTACGCCGAGCACCTGAAGAAGCAGCGCCCGCAGGACGCCGCCGCGATCGACGAGCTCGCCGACGCGTTCTCCACGCAGTGCCGCCGCCGCGCGAAGGCGCTGTTCGCCGAGCTCAAGGACAACGACGACGACCAGACCCGCAAGGTCGCCAAGGGCGCGCTCGAGGGCCGCTACTCGTTCATCGAGGAGGGCGTCATCGCCGCCGACCCGGAGACGCCGCTCTTCGGCGACCCGGAGAACTACCGCCAGCCCGAGTTCGACGCCGCGCAGGCGGCGAAGCTCGGCCAGGGGCACGCCGTCGAGGCCTGAGCCTCCGCTCGCTCGCGTCGTCGGCGTCCGCCGGCGACGCACCGGACGGCCCGACCGTCCGCCCGCACGGCGCCCTCCGGGGCGCCGTCGTCGTTCCGGAGCACCGCCCGCCGAACCTGATGCTCGAGGAGGGGGCGCGAGGTCGCCGAGTCCCCGCGCGTCGCCAGCGGTCGCGGATCGCGACGGTGGCCGCGCCGACCTCCGTGCCGGAGCTGCGGCCCTTCCACGACGACGCGGCGCTCGCGCGCCGGCGGAGCGACCCGACAGGTCGTTGGGACGGATAATTCGAACAGCATGTCCGGCAATTGCTCTAGCATGCGGGCCGCCCGCGTTCGCGCGCCCCGAAGGAGCCACCTGTGAGCACCGTCCACCGTCCCTCGTCCGTCGTCCCGATCGTCGACGCGGCCCATGCTGCGCCAGGTCCCGACGCGCCGGAGGATCGCTCCGGCGTCGTCGCGATCTGGGCCGTCGTCGGGATCGGCGTCCTGCTGCTCGTCACGCAGGGGTGGGCCCGCTGGATCCTCTCGGGCGACGAGTTCCGGGCGGTCGACATCACCGGCCCCGACGTCTACGCCGACTGGCGCCAGGTCGCCCTGCGGATCGTGGAGGCCCTGAGCGTCGTCGAGATGTCGCTGCTCGTGTACCTCGTGGTCGTGCGCCCGCGCCTGCGGCTCGGGCACTTCACGCTCGACGCGAAGATCACCATCGGCCTGCTCATCGGCAGCTTCACCGACGGCATCCTCAACACGCAGCAGTACCTGTTCGCGTGGAACCAGCATTCGATCAACCTCGGATCGTGGGCGTCCTTCATCCCGCTGAACGATCCCGAGCACCAGTCCCGCTACGCCGAGGCGCTGATCTGGGGGATCCCGCAGTACACCTACTACTGCATCACCGTGGCGATGATCGCCTGCGCCTGGATCGGCCGGATGCGCGAGAGGGACGCGGCGTTCTCGAACGTCCGCGCCTACGCGACGGTCTTCGCCGCGGCGTTCGTCTTCGACTTCGTGCTGGAGAACGTCCTCATCCGGGTCGTCGAGGCCTACCACTACGCGAAGACCCCGTCGGAGCTCACGCTCTGGGCCGGCTCGCAGCACCAGTTCCCCCTCTACGAGTCGGCGCTCGTCGCGAGTCTCGGCGTCGCGTTCACCGCGCTGAAGCTCAGCGCGATCGATCACCCGCAGGGCCTGTCCTTCCCGGAGCGCGGCGTCGAGCGCCTGCCCGCGCGGATCCGGACCCCGGCGCGGTGGCTGGCCGTGATCGCGTTCTGCTTCTGCTGCCTCCTCTTCATCTACCACGTGCCGTTCCAGCTCTTCGGCCTGATCGGCGACTCGATGGCCGACCTGCCGTCGTACATGACACCGAACGACTGAGGACCGCAGGCCGCCTGGCGCGGCTCGCGGGGGCCTGGCGCCCGTGCGAGGATGCGCGCGCCGATGTCCGAGCCACCCGCACACGCCCTGCCGCCCGCCGTCGCCGACGTCGGGCGGTTGCTCGTCCGCTGCCCCGACCGGCCGGGGATCGTGGCGGCCGTCTCGGGCGTCCTGCACGCGCACGGGGCGAACATCGCGCAGTCCGACCAGTACTCGACGAGCCTCGAGGGCGGGACGTTCCTCATGCGGGTCGTCTTCCACCTCGAGGACCTCGCCACCCGACGTCCGGCGCTGGAGGCCGAGCTCGCAGGGGTCGCGGACCGCTACGCGATGCGCTGGACGCTCCACGACGCGGCCGTGCCCAAGCGCGCGGCGATCCTCGTCTCACGCGAGGACCACTGCCTCATGGACCTGCTCTGGCGCCATCGGCGCGGCGAGCTGGACCTCGACGTCCGCCTCATCGCCTCCAACCACCCGGACCTCGGCGAGGACGTCGGGACGTTCGGCCTGCCGTTCCACCACGTGCCGGTGACCCGGGAGACCAAGCCCCAGGCCGAGGAGCGCCTGCTCGAGCTGCTCGCCGGCGAGGTCGACGTCGTGATCCTCGCCCGCTACATGCAGATCCTCAGCGGCGCGTTCCTCGCGCGGCTTGGCGTTCCGGTGATCAACATCCACCACTCGTTCCTGCCGGCCTTCGTCGGCGCCAACCCCTACGCGCGGGCCCGGGACCGCGGCGTGAAGCTCGTCGGCGCCACGGCGCACTACGTGACCGAGGAGCTCGACGCCGGACCGATCATCGAGCAGGACGTCGCGCGCGTGAGCCACCGCGACGACGTCCCCGCCCTCGTCGCCGTCGGGCGCGACATCGAGCGCACGGTGCTCGCCCGCGCCGTCGCGTGGCACGCCGCCGACCGCGTGATCGTCCACGACGGCACGACCGTCGTCCTGTGAGCCGCCGTCGATGACCCGAGCCCGGCTGTCCGACGCCCTGGCGCTGCTGGCCGGCGTCGTGCTCGTGCTCGCCGTCGGCGTCGGCTACCTGCAGCGCAGCATCGGCGACGGCGACCGCTTCGCCGACCGCGCCACAGCGGCGTTGCGGGACGACCGGGTGCGGTCGGTCGTCGCCGAGCGGGTCACCGACGGCCTCGTGCGCCAGGAGCCGGACCTGCTGGCCGCCCGGCCGCTGATCCACGCCACGGTCGAGGGACTCGTCGGCAGCCAGGCGTTCACCGACCTCGTGCGCTCGGCCGCCCGCGACCTGCACCGGGCGGTCGTCGACGGCGACCAGGACACGGTCACGCTGACGCTCACCGACGTCGGGACCGTCGTCGCGGGTGGCTTGCAGGCGGTGCGCCCCGCGCTCGCCGCGAAGCTCGAGGCAGGCCGCCGCGTCGAGCTCGTCGACCAAGGTCTCGCCGGCGTCTCGGCCGACGTCGGCCGCGCGCTGAGCCGTGCCCGCGCGGTGCTCGTCGCGCTCGTCGTCGGGTGGCGCCCGTGGCATGCAAAGCGATATCGAGATCCAGTACAAAGAAATCACCAAGATGAAACAGATCTTGACTGAATTGTATGTCAAACACAACACAGCAGGCAAAACTTATGCGGACTTCGAGCGTGACATG
>JALRCL010001016.1 GCA_023268575.1 Patulibacter sp. | reverse complement strand
AGCGTCACCTCGTGCGCCGGCCGCTCGTTGTCGTAGGAGAACCCGGGACCGGTCGCGCCGATCGTCGTGCGACCACCGTCCAGGACGAGCATCTCGGGTCCGTCCGTCGGGTCGTCGCGCACCGGGCCGGGCCACGGCCCGGTCAGCCAGGAGGCGAGGCCCCCGATCCGGATGGCCTGGAGCATCGTCTCGTGGTGCTGCAGCTCGTGCTGGAGGACGAGCTCGTGGAGCACCGGGTCGGCGCCGCGCTCGGCGACGACCTCCAGCGCCCGCTCGCGGACCTCGTCCAGGTAGCGCCACGCGGCCGGGACGTCGAGGAGCTCGAGGTCCCCGCGGACGGCGCGCGGCGTCTCGAACGCGTCGTAGAGCGCCGCGAGGTCGTCGTGCAGGAGCGGCCGTCCGCCGTGCCGGTGCACGAGCCACAGGTCCTCGTAGGCGGCGATGTGCGCGAGGTCCCAGACGAGCGGGCTCATGCGCGGGTCGAGCTGACGCTCGAGCTGCTGGCGAGGGATCTCCGCCACGAGCGCGCGCGTGCGCGCACGGGCGCCGGCGAGGGCCTCGACGGGATCGGCGGGCAGCGGCGCGCGGAGCGCCGCCGGCAGCTGGGGCGTCGTGATGGGCGGGAGGACTGCGGGGATCTCGGCCTGGTGCACGGGGTCTCCGTCGGCGGGGCGCTCGGTCAGCGCGCCGTTACCCGCTGCTCCGCGACCGCACGCATCCGATCCCCGGCTCGCCCCGACCACGGTGGCCGGCCCGCGCGGCACCGCGCGGGCCGGCCCGCGACCACCCGCGGCGCAGGCCCGCGCCGGCGTCTCGCTCAGGGCTGCAGCCGCTCCCGCACCCAGCCATCCGGGCCGCGCCGGTAGCGGACGCGGTCGTGCATCCGGTCGGGCCGCCCCTGCCAGAACTCGACCTCGTCCGGCACGACGCGGTAGCCGCCCCAGTGGTCCGGGAGCGGGATCGCGTCGTCGTCGGGGTAGCGCCGCGCGACCTCCGCCATCGCGTCCTCGAGCGCCGCGCGGTCGGGGGCCGGCGCGCTCTGCCGCGACGCCCAGGCGCTGCGGCGGGAGCCGGCCGGCCGGGTGGCGAAGTACGCCGCGGACTCCTCGCGCGGGACCTGCGCGCACGGACCGACGACGCGGACCTGGCGGTAGAGCGGCGCCCAGTGCAGGCAGAGCGCCGCCTGGGGGTTCGCCGCGAGCTCGACCGCCTTGCGGGAGCCGAGGTTCGTGAAGAACGTCAGGCCACGTGCGTCGAGGTCCTTCAGCAGGACCATCCGGACCGCCGGCCGGCCGCCGGCGTCGGCGGTGGCGAGGGCCATCGCGTTGACCTCGGTGGGTCCGTCGAGCGCCGCGTGCGCCTCGGCGACCCACCGCCCGAGCTGGACGAGCGGATCGGGGTCCAAGGCCCGCTCCTCCAGCGGGGTGCCGTCGTACGTCCGCCGGAGGTCGCCGAGTCCCATGGCCCGATCGTCGCACGACCGCGACCGCCCCCCGAGGGCACGCGCGTCGGGGCGGCGTGCTCGTCGACCGGTCCCCCTGGCGGCCGCGCCGCCGCATGGCGCACCCCGCAGGTCGACCGCACGCGCCGTTGGGCGCACCGCGCGGGGTCGGTCGCAGCGGCCGCCCGACCGGTCAGCGGGACGGTCGGTCGTTCTCCCGCACGAGGCGGGCCGCGAACTCGGGCGTCGGCGCGTAGGCGAGCGCGAGCGTCGTCCCGGTGGCGACGACCGCCGCGCCCCCGGTGCGTCCCTCGCGGCCGGGGATCGTCCAGCGCCCCGCCCCCGCCGCACGGGCGCGGCGGTGGCGCTCGAGGACCGTCCCGAACGCCTCGGCGGCGCGCCGTGCGGCCTCGGGCGTCGCCATCGCCACCCGCCCGACGAAGGCGTCGCGCTCGAGACACGGCGCGGTGCAGCCCCGGCCGTCGTCCGAGCGCCGGCGCAGGTAGGCGTAGCGCCCGCCGCGCCAGCTCATCGCGATCGCCGACGCCCCGACCGACTCGTCCTCGGTGAACGCGAGGAGGCTCACGAGGTCCAACGCGCTGAAGCGGTCCTCGTCCTGCATCGCCGTCCAGCCGTCGCCGAGGACCGACGCCGTGCGGATGCGCACCGGCGTCGGGCGGAAGTCCGCGGCGTAGAGGCGCGGATCGATGATCTCCACTGCGCTGCGCGGCGGCCGCTCGCCGAACGCGGCGCGCAGCCGCGGGGTGTCGCCCGGCGCGCCGAGCGACGACGCGAACGACGACCCGAACGCGTAGGGGAAGCTCAGGCTGAGGAGCATCCCGAAGGGCAGCTCGCGCCGCAGCCGCTCGGCCTGCTCCTCCTCGCCCGGCGCGCTGCGCGGCACCGCGTAGCGCTCGGCGTA
>JALRCL010000326.1 GCA_023268575.1 Patulibacter sp. | reverse complement strand
GCGCGACGGCGACCGCCCCCGGGACGTTCGAGGCGGTGCTCGTCAACCACGGGCGCGGCCGGGCGCAGGGGCGCCTGCACCTCGCCTGCCTGCCGGCCACCACCGACGGCGGTCGCGCGCTGCGCACCGCCGCGCCGGTCGTCGCGACGGCGACGCTGCCGGCCGGGACCCACGAGCTGCCGCTGGCGTGCGGGACCGATCGGATCGCGATCCGCCCCGGGATCGACGTGGCGCGCGGCAGCGCCCGGATCGTCGGGTCGCGGGCGACGGACGACGGCGCGACGCGGCGGCTCGTCGTCGAGGTCGGCGCCGACGGCGCGGACCTCACCGTGTCGGCCGGCTGCCTCGAGCGGCTGACCGACAGCGACCGCGGAGCCGTCCGGCTGGGCTGGACGACGATCAGCCGCACCGTCGTCGTGCCCGCGGGCGCGACGGTCGACGAGCAGCTCATCTGCGGCGAGCAGCAGAAGGGGATCGTCGCCGGGTGGACCCTGGCCCCGGGCGTCGTGCAGGCCGGCCACGAGCCCCAGATCAAGTCGCGCGTGTTCACGCTGTCCAACACCGGGGCGGCCCCACAGCCCGTCGAGCTGCAGCTCCTCTGCCTCGACGACCGGACGGGCGACCCGACGGCGACCGGCGGCACCGCGCAGCTCCTGAACACCGTCAACGCGACCTCGACGACGCCGCAGGGGCCCGGCGCCGTGCTCAGCGCGAGCGCCACCATCACCCGGACGAGCGGCGCCGCGACCCGCAGCGCCGTGCGCACCGCGACGCTGCGCAGCACGAACGTCAACGTCGTCCTGCGCTGCGCGAAGGGCTGCAGCGGCGTGG
The DNA here is from genome assembly GCA_023268575.1 of Patulibacter sp. Taxonomy (GTDB): domain Bacteria; phylum Actinomycetota; class Thermoleophilia; order Solirubrobacterales; family Solirubrobacteraceae; genus Patulibacter. The sequence goes on along the minus strand of JALRCL010000326.1, from coordinate 680 downwards.
CCACCGTGCGGACCGCCGGGCGCCTGCGCACGAGCGGGCGGACCTACCGGCCGAAGACGCGGATCGGCGCGAAGCGGTTCGTGACGCGCCCCGCGCGTGCGACGACGGTCTCCGTGCGCGTGCCGGCGAAGGTCCGCGCGGCGCTGCGCCGGACCCGCGGCGCCCAGGTCGAGATCGTCGTGCGCGACGCGAAGGGCCGCCGCGCCTACCGGACGGTCGGCCTGCGCAAGCGGTAGGGCGCGGCCGGACGCCCGCCAGCGGCGCGGCCCGCCGCGGCGCTGGAGCCCGGCGTCACTGGCCGTCCAGCCGGGCGCGGCCGCGGCCGGGGTGGGCGGCGGGCGGCGGGCCTCAGCCGGCGGTCTCGTCGCGCAGCGCCGCGCGGCGGACCTTGCCCGACGCCGTCAGCGGCAGCGCCTCGCGGAACTCGACGATCCGGGGGTACTTGTAGGGCGCGGTGACGCGCTGGACGTGCTGCTGCAGCTCGCGCGCGAGCTCCTCGCCCGGCGCGTGCCCGTCGCGCAGGACGACGACGGCCCGCACGACGCTGCCGCGCTCCGCGTCGGGCGCGCCGACGACCGCGGCCTCGGCGACCGCCGGATGCTCGACGAGGGCGCTCTCGACCTCGAACGGCCCGATCCGGTACCCGGCGCTCACGATCACGTCGTCGGCGCGGGACTCGA
>JALRCL010000920.1 GCA_023268575.1 Patulibacter sp. | reverse complement strand
CAGCCCGAGCAGGACGCTGTCGACGTTCGGGACCGGCGCGAAGACGTTGCGGGAGATCGGACGCAGGACCCGGACCTCGCAGGAGAGCTGCGCGAGCGCCGACGGCGCACCGTAGGTCTTGGCGTCGGACCCGCCGGCCGTCGCAGCGAAGCGGTCGCCGACCTCCTTCTGCACCATCCCGACCCAGCGCTCGACCGTCGGCAGCTCCGCCACGGTGCGCAGGATGACGCCCGCGGCGACGGAGTAGGGCAGGTTCGACACGCAGACAGTCGGCGGCGGGTCCAGCGCCGTGAGGTCGATCCGCATCGCGTCGCCGAGATGCAGCTGCGCGCGTCCCTCGCCCGCCCACGGCGCGAGCGCCTCGCGCAGCGGCTCCTCGAGCGCGCGGTCCAGCTCGACGACGTGCAGCGCGGCCACCCGCGGGGCGAGGTGCTCGGAGAGCACGCCGAGGCCGCCGCCGACCTCGAGCGCGACGTCGTCCTCGCGCAGCTCGGCGAGCCGCGCGATGACGCCGAGGATGTTGTCGTCGACGAGGAAGTTCTGGCCGAGGTCGCGCTTCGGGCGCACGCCGTGCTCGCGCATCCGGCGCAGGCTCGGCTGGACGGTCACGCGGCGCCCCAGCCGAAGAGCCGCTCGGCGTTCGCGGTGACGACGGCGTCGAGCTCCTCGAGCGTCTGGTCGCGCTGTGCGGCGACGAAGCGGGCCGTCTCCACGACGAACGCCGGCTGGTTGCGCTCCTTCCGCAGCGCCTGCGGGGTGAGGTACGGCGCGTCGGTCTCCACGAGCAGGCGGTCGTCGGGAACCGTCGCGGCGGCGAGCGCCAGGTCGCCGTTGCGCGGGTACGTGACGTTCCCGGCGAAGCTCAGGTACCAGCCCTGCTCGAGGCACTCGTGCAGGCGGTCGGGCATCGAGAAGCAGTGGAGGATCACCGTCACGCCGTCGGCGTGCTCGCGGAGCGTCGCGATCGTCTCGTCGTCGGCGGACCGCGTGTGGATGACGAGCGGCTTGGCGACCTCGCGAGCGATCTCGATCTGGTCGCGGAAGGCCGCACGCTGAGCGTCGGGCTGCGCGGCGTCGCGGTAGTAGTCCAGGCCGGTCTCGCCGACGGCGCGGCACCGCGGGTCCGCCGCCCAGGCCCGCAGGCGCTCGCCCGCGGCGGCGTCCCAGCCGTCGGCGGCGTTCGGGTGGCGCCCGACGGCCGCGAAGACCTCGGGGAACCGCGCGGCCTGCTCGAGGACGACGGGGTTCGTCTCGTCGTCCATCCCGACGGTGAGGATCCGCGTGACCCCGGCGCCGCGCGCGCTCGCGACGAGCACCTCGTCGTCCGGCGCGCACGAGGCGAGGTGCGTGTGGCTGTCGATCATCGGCGGGAGCGGGGCGTCGGCGGGGCGGTCCGCGGCTCAGGCGAGCGCGGGCAGGTCCTTCGGGAACAGCGGCGCGAGCTCGCCGACCGGTGCGGCCGACGCGGCGCGCGCGCCGAGGGCCCCGCCGTCCCAGTCGAGCTCCGGAGCGCCGAGGGCGTCCAGGAGCGTCGTGGTGGAGGTCGGCAGCCACGGGTGCAGGAGGACCGCGACGGAGCGCACGCCCTCCACGAGCGTGCGCAGCACGACGTCCAGGGCCTCCGGTCCCGCGCCCGGCTCGCCGTCGCCCCCGGGCTTCTCGGCCTTCGCGAGCGTCCACGGCGCCCGCTCCTCGACGTAGCGGTTCAGTCGCCGGACGCGCTGCCAGATCTCGTCGAGCGCCTGGCTCACCTGCCCGTCGTCCAGCAACGTCGCCACGACGTCCGGCAGCCCGGCGAACGCGTCGGCGATCTCCGGATCCACCGCGACATCCGGCACGATCCCGTCGCGGTAGCGACGGACCATCGCGAGGCTCCGCGAGGCGAGGTTGCCGAGGTCGTTGGCCAGCTCGGTCTCGTAGCGGGCCCGCAGCCCCTCGAGCGAGACGGAGCCGTCGTTGCCGAAGCTCACCTCGCGCAGGAGGTAGAAGCGCACGGCGTCGGCCCCGAACGCCTCGACGGCCTCGAAGGGGTCCAGGACGTTGCCCTTGGACTTGCTCATCTTCTCGCCGCCGACGAGGAGGAAGCCGCCGACGAGCAGCCGCTTGGGCAGCTCGAGGCCCGCGGCGAGCAGGAGCGCAGGCCAGTAGATGGCGTGGAACTTCAGGATGTCCTTGCCGATGACGTGGACCGCCGGCCAGTGGCTCGCCGTCAGGTCCTCGCCGGGCCGCGCGAACCGCAGCGCCGTGACGTAGTTCAGCAGCGCGTCCCACCAGACGTAGAAGACGTGCTCGGGATCCCACGGCACCTCGACGCCCCAGCTGATCGCGCTGCGGCTGAGCGAGACGTCCTGCAGGCCGCCCTTGATGAACGCGAGCGCCTCGTTGCGGCGCACGGCCGGCACGACCCAGTCGGGGCGCTCCTCGAAGAGCCGCTCGAGCGGCTCCTGGAACGCCGACAGGCGGAAGAACCAGTTGCGCTCCTTCTCGCGGCTCAGCGGGATGCCATGGATCGGGCAGGTGTTGCCCTCGGCGATCTCGGACTCCGTCTTGAAGTCCGCGCACTTCGGGCAGTACCAGCCCTCGTACTCGCCCTCGTAGACCCAGCCGTTGTCGCGGACCCGGGTGAGGATCTCCTGCACCGCCGCCTTGTGGCGCGGGTCGGAGGTGCGGATGAAGAAGTCCGACGAGGAGGCGAGCGGCTCGCGCATCGCCTCGAACTTCGGCGCGTTCTCGTCGACGAGCTCCTGCGGGGAGATGCCCCGGTCGGCGGCGACGTTGGCCACCGGCTCGCCGTGCTCGTCCGTGCCGGTCAGGAAGAGGACGTCGTCCCCGCGCTGCCGGTGGTGACGCGCCAGGACGTCGGCCACGATCGTCGAGTACGCGTGACCCAGGTGAGGGGCGGCGTTGACGTAGAAGATCGGGGTCGTGACCTCGTAGCCCATGCCCCGTGCAGGCTACCGGCGGGACCCGCTGCGCCCGTCCCCCGGGCGCCCCGGGCGGCGACACGGCGCAGCCCGTCGCCGGTCCGGCGATCGGCGCGGCGCCGGCGGTCGGGGCGCCCGGGGGACGGACCGCGGCCACGTTGGTGCCGGGCGCGGAGCTACGCGGGGATGCGGGTGAACGCGACGGCGTCGTGATCGTCGTCGATGACGTCGACGTCCACGATCCGCAACGCGCCCGGCTCCTCGCGCGTGAACGCCACGGCGGCGTGCCAGTCCTCGACGGCGCTCTGGGGAGCATCGCCGTGGGCGAACACCCCGGGGACGTGCGGCGAGTACGCGCCCCAGCCGCCGTCCCCGGCTCGGTGGAGGAGGACCAGGACCGGCACCGTCCCCCTCGTGGCCTTCGGCGTCATCTCGATCGTGCTCATCTCAGCTCCTCGATGCCGGTGTCGCGGCGGATCGCGGCGAGCGTGCCCGGCGCGGCCTCGTCGTTGTCGCGCCCGCCGGCCGGCACGGTCGTCGAGCGGCCGCCAGGGCCCCGCCAGCGCTCATGCGAGCCGCTCACGCGCACGATCTCCCACCCATTCTTGCGCAGGATCCGGCGCACGTCCCGGTACTTCCTCGCCATCAGCGCGTCCTCTCGCTCGACGCCGCTGCGCCGCCACCGGAGGGGTGGCGCGTGCGCGCCGCCCCTCGGACCGCCGACCGCCCGAGGGCCAGCCCCGGCAGGCCGACCGCCGCGAGCGCCAGACCGACCCAGGCCCACGGCGGCGCCCGGCGGTCCCCGGGCCGGAGGACCGCTGCACCGGGGGCGGGCCGGAGGCTCGGCGTCGGGACGCCGGCGGGGGCCGCCAGCGGCGCGACGCGCGGGAGCGGCGCGCCCCGCGGCGCGCGCTCCGGCGTGCGCAGGCGTCCGCGGGGAGCCGGACCGAGCGGCACGAACCGTCGCGGCGCACGGGGCGCCGCGAGCAGCGGCGTCGGGTCGACGTAGCCGAAGGGGTCCGCCACGCGACGGACGCCGAGCGCGACGGTCCGGCCGCCGGCCCGTCCGAGCCGCTGCCCGGCGGTGGCGCGGCGTCCGCGCGCGACGGCGCCGGACGCGACGCCCGACACGGTCACCGCCCATGCGCCGCAGCGCACGGTGACCGTCCGCGATCGCGGCGTCCGCCCGCTGAAGGTCACGCGTCCGGTGCACGGCGCACGGACGGGCACGCCGGCGGGGACGGAGAACCGGACGACGCGGCGCCGCCCACGCCGGAACGGCGCGCGACGGTCGTAGCGGTAGCCGGCCGTCACCGGGCCGTCGACCGGTCGCACGAGGGCGGGTGGCACGTCCATCGCGCGACCGTAGGGCGCCGTCGGCCCGCTCCCGGCGGGTGCGCCGTTCCGGCGCGGACCAGGCGCGAGACCGGCACGGGCCGCCGCGGAGTCGCGACCGCCCGTGGACGTCGGCCTCCCCGCGAGACGCACCACGGCCATCGCGGAACGCGGCGCGTGGGACGCCGAGCCGTGTCTCCGGCGACGCCTGCGGGTCGCCCGCCGGCAGCCGACGCGACGGGTCTCGCTGCGATGCCCCGCACGACGCTCGATCGTCCGAGAGGCGCAGGCGCCGCACGGCGCACCGTTCCCGCGTGCGGCATGCCCGCCAGGACGAACGGGTACGTTCGGCGAGACGCCGCGTCCTCACCCGGAGCCTCGATGACCCGCACCGCCGCCCACCTCCTCGTCGACTGCCTCGAGCAGGAAGGGGTCGAGGTCGTGTTCGGGATCCCGGGCGAGGAGAACATCCACTTCGTCGACGCGCTGCGCGACTCCCCCATCCGCTACGTCCTCGTCCGCCACGAGCAGGCGGCGTCGTTCATGGCCGAGATCTGGGGCCGGCTGACCCAGCGCGCGGCGGTCTGCTCGGCGACGCTCGGTCCGGGGGCGATCAACCTGCAGCTCGGCGTCGCCGACGCGACGACGAACAGCACGCCGCTGATCGCCCTCTCCGCCCAGGTCGGCCGCGACCGCTCCTACAAGGAGTCCCACCAGGGCATCGACCTCGTGCCGATGTTCGCCCCGATCACGAAGTGGTCCGCGCTCGTCCCGACGCCGGAGTCGGTGCCCGAGATCGTGCGCAAGGCGTTCAAGACGGCCCAGACCGAGCGTCCGGGCGCGGTCTACCTCGCCGTGCCGGAGGACATCGAGGGCGCGGAGGTCGCCGAGGACCTGCAGCCGCTGCGCATCGACCGCGTGCGGCCGAACGAGCCGACGGACGCACAGGTCGATCGGGCGCTCGACGTCCTGCTGGCCGCCGAGCGCCCGATCGTGCTCGCCGGCCACGGGGCCGCGCGCGAGGGCACCCAGGCGGAGCTCGTGGCGTTCGCCGAGCGCGCCGGCATCCCGGTCGCCTCGACGTTCCACGGCAAGGGCGTCTTCCCCGACGACCACCCGCTCGGCCTCGGCGCCGTCGGCTTCATGCGCCACGACTACGTGAACTTCGGCTTCGACGCCGCGGACGCGATCGTCGCGGTCGGCTACGAGCTGCAGGAGTTCGATCCGGTGAAGATCAACCCGGACGGCGACGCGGAGATCGTCCACGTGCACCGGTTCCCGGCCGAGGTCGACGCCCACTACCCGGTCGCCGTGGGCCTGCACGGCTCGATCGCCCGGTCGCTCGAGCTGCTGACCGCCGGCCTCGCGCGCCGTCAGGAGGCCGGGACGACCCGCACGCCGGACGGCGCGCCCCCGGTGCTCGACGCCGGCTCGTGCGACGCGTCGCGGATGCTCGCCGCCGAGCTCGAGCGCGGCGCCGCCGACGACCGCTTCCCCGTGGCGCCGCAGCGGATCGTCGCCGACGTGCGCGCCGTGCTGGACCGCGAGGACGTCGTGCTC
>JALRCL010000900.1 GCA_023268575.1 Patulibacter sp. | reverse complement strand
CGACCGACGTGCCGGAGCCGTCTGGCGCGGCCGCGCTCGTCCGCGATGCGGGCCGCGGGTGCAGCGCGTGGGCGTTCTGCAGCTCGGCGACCTTCGCGGCGACGCCGGCGCGATCGCCCTCCAGCACGAGCAGGCCGATCTCGTTGAACATCTCCTCGACGACCTCGGGCGGGAACGACGTCCGCTCGGCGCGGCGGATCCGCTCGGCGTCGGTCGGGTGCAGCCGCTCGAACCGGTTGGAGAGCGCCTCGTGCAGCTTCTCGCCCGGCCGCGCGCCGACGACCTCGATCGCGATGTCCTGGTCGGGACGCAGGCCGGACAGCTCGATCATGTCCCGGGCGAGCTGGAGGATCGACACCGGCTGGCCCATGTCGAGGACGAGGATGTCGCCGCTGGAGCCCAGCGCGCCGGCCTGGATGACGAGCTGGACCGCCTCCGGGATCGTCATGAAGTAGCGGGTCATCCGCTCGTCGGTGACGGTCACCGGGCCGCCGAGGCGGATCTGGCGCTGGAAGATCGGCACGACCGACCCGCTCGAGCCGAGGACGTTGCCGAACCGCACGCACGAGAACCGCGTGCCGGGCCAGCGCTGCGCCGCGGCCTCGACGGCGAGCTCGGCGAGCGCCTTGCTCGCGCCCATCACCGTCTCGGGCTCGACGGCCTTGTCGGTCGAGACGAGGACGAACCGCTCGATCTCCGCCTCGCCGCAGAGGCGCGTGAGCAGGCGCGTGGCGATCGAGTTGTTGCGGACGGCCTCGACCGGGTTCTCCTCCATGAGCCCGACGTGCTTGTAGGCCGCCGCGTGGAAGACGACCTGCGGGCGGTGCTCGGCGAGCACCTCGCGGATCCGGTCGCCCTCCTTCACGTCGGCGATCACCGACGCGAGGCGATCCGGCGGGACCTGGCGGTCGTCGAGCAGCTCGCGCTCGATCCGGAAGAGGTTGTCCTCGGCGTGGTCGAGGAGCACGAGCCGCGCCGGGCCGACGCGCGCGATCTGGCGGCAGAGCTCGGACCCGATCGACCCGCCGGCGCCGGTGACGAGCACGACCTGGTCGCGCAGGTAGGCCCCGACGCGGTCGAGCTCCATGCGCACGGGCTCGCGACCGAGCACGTCCTCGACGCGGACCTCGCGGACCTGGCGCACCGCGGCGCCCTCGCCGGCCTGCAGCAGCTCGAACACCGTCGGCAGGGTCCGGACGGGGACGCCGCGGCGTCGCGATGCGCGCAGGACGTCGGCGCGCAGGGTGCCGGGCGCGGACGGGATCGCGATGAGGATCTCGTCGGGCTCCGCCTCGTCGATCACGCGGCCGAGGTCGCCGATCCGGCCCAGCACCCGGACGCCGTCGACCTTCGTGCGCAGCTTGCGCTCGTCGTCGTCGACGAAGCCGACCGGCCACATCCCGAGCTGCGGGTTGCGCAGCATCTCGCGCAGGACGAGCCGTCCACCCTCGCCCGCGCCGACGATCAGGACGCTGCGCCCGTCCCGGCGCGCGCGGAAGGTGACCCGGAACCGGCCCTCCGCCATCGCGCGGGTGAGCACCCGCACGCCGACGAGCAGCAGGATCCCGGCGATCCCGGCGATCCCGATGACCCCGAGCGGCGGGTTGACCGTCGCCTCGCGGAACACGCTCTTGCCGCTGTCGAGCATCTCCGGCGCGTTCCGGGTGACCGGATGGAGCGCCGCGTTGGCGGCGTAGAGGAGCAGGAGGCCGAGCACCACGCCCTGCGCGGTGCGGAAGTCGTCCCGCCCGTCGGTGTGCTGCCACGGGCGGTGGTACCCGCCGAGGACCCAGACCGCGAGGACGGTCGCGAGGCCGGCGATCGGCCACGTGTGGTCGAAGAGCGACGCGTAGGAGCCGAACACGCCGCCGCCGTCGACCCGCAGCTTGAAGCCGAGCCAGTAGGCGCCCGCGGCCAGCACGAAGTCGACCAGCGCCTGCAGGGGCGAGAGCCGATGGAACGTCAGCGCAGCGGGGCGTCGCCGCATCGGCGGGGATTCTCGCACGCGTCCCTCGCCCGGAACCGGGCGGCTGCGCCACCATGGAGGGCGGTGGCCACGTCCGATCGCCTCCCGAGCCCCTCCCGCGCGGCCCGCGACGGCCGGTCGCAGCACCGGCGCACGCGCGGCGGACGGCCCGTGCCGGTGCTCCTCGTCCTCCTCCTGGCCGGGCTCCTGGCCCTCGCCCTCGGCGTCATGGGGCGCACCACGAACGACGGCGCGTTCCGCGGCGCGTGGGAGTTCTCGCGCCTCGGCGGGCCGTGGCTCGTCGTGGCGTTCGCCGCCGGCGTCGTGGCCGGCTGGCGTCGGCGGGCGGGCGGCCTGGCGCTCGGCGTCGTCGCCGGGGCCATCGCCATCGGCTGCGGCTCGCTCGCCTACTACGCGCTGTCGGTGCTCTGGGACGATGCGGTCGGCGCGGAGGCCCGGCGCGCGGTGAGGCTCGGCGTCGGCTGGGGCGCTGCGGGGACGGTGATCGGCGGCGTCCTCGGCGCGACCGGGGCGGCGTTCGTCACCCGCGCCGGCAGCCGGCGCGGACGGGACTGGCTGCACGGCGCCGCGATCGGCACGCTCGGCGGGCTGCTCATGGGCGAGTCGATCGCCCTCCTCTGGGTCTGGGACGGCGTCGGCCTGCGTGCGATGGCGACCCTCGAGGGCCTCGCCGGCGTCGCACTCGTCGTCCTCGGCTGCGTCGGGCGGGGCTGGCGCTTCGTCGTCGCCGCGGTGCTCGCGGCGGCGGTGGTGGCCACCGTCGCCCCCATCGCCACGACGCTCGTGCGCGAGACGCTGCGCCAGATCGGCTGGGCCGGCGCCTAGGAGCTCGGCGCCCGTCGGGGTCGGCCCGGAGAGCCGGCGCGACGGGGGCCACGGTTCCCGCGCCGCGCAGCGGGTAGCTCTCGAAGGAGCCCGGCCGCGCCGCGCCGCGTCCGGGCGATCCGCCACGACCTCCGGGAGACGCCGATGACCCGCACCACGCAGAAGATCGTCCAGTACCTGAACGAGGCGCACGCCAGCGAGGTCGCGCTGGTCCGCGTGCTGCAGAGCCAGATCGCCATGACCCCTCGCGGCCGGTACCGCACCGCGCTCGAGGCCCACCTCGACGAGACGCGCGACCACGCCCAGCGCGTGCGCGAGCGCCTGCAGGAGCTCGAGCAGGGCCGCAACCCGCTGCAGCTCGCCCTCGGCGTGGCGGAGGGCGTCGCCGGCCAGGCGCTCGCGCTCGCGAAGACGCCGCTCGACCTCGTCCGCGGCACCGGCGGGGCGGAGAAGGTCCTGAAGAACGCGAAGGACGCCGCCGCGACCGAGGCGCTGGAGATCGCGACGTACACCGCGCTGGAGACGCTCGCCGAGGAGGCCGGCGACGACCGCACCGCGCGCCTGGCCGCGTCGATCCGCGCCGACGAGGAGCGGATGCTGCGGACGATCCGCGAGACGCTGCCGACCCTGACGCGGTCGGTGCTGCGCGCCGCGCGCGGCGGGCGGGCGTTCGACCCGTCCACGACCGGCGCCGGCGAGGCGGTCGGCCGGGTCGCGAGCGCCGTGGCCGACGGGGCGCGCGAGGTCGCCGAGGCGGCCGAGGACGCGCTGCGCCGCGCGCCCGGCGCCGCCCAGGCCGAGGGCGTGGTGCGCGGCACCGTCGCCGACGCCGGCGACCTGCCGATCGCCGGCTACGACGCGTTGACCGTCGCGGAGCTCGCCGAGCGGATCCCCCGCCTCTCCGCGCGCGAGATCGCGACGATCGAGGCGTACGAGCGCCGGCACAAGGACCGCCGCGGCGTCCTGCAGGTCACCGAGCGCGAGCTGGCGGGCGCGTCCTCCTGAGGGGCGCCCGTCCGCGGGCCCCGGGACGTCGCGGCCGGGACGCGCCCCGCGCGCGCCGGCGCCGGGGCGCGCGGGCGGCCGGGATCAGCCGACCGGCGACAGGAGCAGGTCGGTGAAGACCGCCGGATCCCGGCGGGTGCGGCCCGCGTCGGCGCCGGAGCGGTCCCGCTTGACGAGCTCCACGGCGTCGGGGTCCTCGAGCCGGTGCAGCCGGCCCTCGGCGATCAGCGCGTCGTCGACGGCCCCGGGGCGCCCGTCGAAGGTCGTGAAGACCGGGGTGCCGAGCGCGACCGCCTCGCGGTTCATGGTCCCGCCGGCCGAGACGACGAGATCGGCCAGCGCGATCAGCGAGGGCCCGTCGATCGGCCGGTCCGGGATGACGAAGCCGCCCGCCGCGCGCAGCTCGGCGCGCTGCTCGTCCGTCCGCGGCAGCACGACGACCTGGCCCTGCTCGCGCAGGCGGGTGAGGACCTGGGCGAACCGGTCGTTGTGGAAGCGGTGGTAGAGCGAGACCTCCGGCGGCGTCCGGACGACCGCGATCGGCTGCGCGGCGTCGAGTCCGAGGTCGACGAGGACGGCGGGGTCCGGCTCGAGGTCGGCGAGGTAGTACTCCTCCTTCAGCCCCGCGTAGGCGCGGATCTTCCCGTCCGCCCCGTAGCGCGAGAGCCGCTCGGGCGGGATCGACTCCGGCACGACGACGGCCTGCGCCAGGCGGCAGTTGATCTGGTGCTGGACCGTCGCCCACTCGTAGTCGAACGCGGTCGTCGACGGGATGCCGAGCACCGCCGCCGCGACCGTGACGTCGTTGGAGC
>JALRCL010000818.1 GCA_023268575.1 Patulibacter sp. | reverse complement strand
GCCAGCTCATCGGCTCCCCCGGCGGCTTCATCTCCGCAGCCGTGCACGCCCCCACCTCCGGCACCGTGCGCGGGCTGGACGAGTACGACACCGCCGGAGGCGCCAAGGCCGTTGCCGTGGAGATCGAGCCGGACGGGGAGGACCGGATCCCGCCTCGGTGCCCGGCGCCACGTCTTCCTGCGCGGGCCTCAGTGCCGGTGACGCGCGCGCCACCCCAGCGGCGTCCCGACGACGAGCGCCAGGCCGAGGACCGCGAGGGTCAGGAGCGTCGTGAGGCCGGTGCCGGGCGGCAGGATCGCGTTCGTCGCCTGGCCGACGACGATCAGGGCGATGCCGACGAGGGTCCAGACGGCGGCCGGCACCGCGAGCATCCCGCCGGCCCCGGGCAGGATCGACAGCGTCAGCACGCGCGAGGTCGGCGCGATGCCGACGGACACGCCGGCGAGGGCGGCCGCGGCCCCGACGGCGGCGAGCGGGCCGAGCGGGTTCCACGCGTGGGGCGGGGTGCTGTCGCCGAGGTCGTAGGCGACGAGCACGGTGAGCGCCGCGCCGACGATCGCCGTGGCGACGGCGACGCCCGGCCGGCTGCGGTGGGCGATCGCGTCGGCGGTCACGAGCACGACGAGCGCCGCGAGCACCGCGACGATCGGCCGCACGACGCCGACGGCGAGGACCGCGCCGGCGAGCACCCACGCGATCGGGTGACGGGGCCGGTCGATGGCGTCCTTCAGCGGCAGCACGGCGGGCGACGCTACCGCCCCCGCGACTCTCAGGCATCCCTCGGAGACCCCGCAGGATCCGCCGAAGCGCGGCCGGCAGGCTGCCCGCCATGACCTTCTCGCTGCTGCCGGCCACCACGATCCACGCGGCGCCCGTCGCTGCGGCGACCACCGGGCACCGGATCCGGCGGCGCGTCACGAGCGCCCCGCACCGCCGGCACCTCGTCGCCGCGCCGGACGCCGCGGCGCACCGGATCGTCGTCCGGAGCGGCCGGCCGGTCGTCGCGCGGCAGCGCCTCGCCGCCTGAGGGCCGGCGGCCCGTCGATCGAGCTCCGTCGTCGGGAGGACAGCGGAGCCGGCCGGAGGGCTGCGTCGGGGCACCGGCGGCGCCTGCGGTGCTCCGGCCGGGTCTCGTGAGGGTCGCGAGCGGGAGGGCGCCGGCGCGCCGGTCAGGCCGCGGCGTCGGCGAGCGGGCCGACGCCCGGCCGGTCCTGGCCGACGTGCTCGTCCGCGTGGTAGCTCGAGCGCACGAGCGGGCCGGCCGCGACGTGGTCGAAGCCGAGCTCCTCCATGCCGATCCGGGCGAGCTCGTCGAACTCGTCCGGGTGCCAGTAGCGGACGACCGGCAGGTGGTCGCGCGTCGGGCGCAGGTACTGGCCGACGGTGAGGATCTGCACGTCGACGGCGCGCAGCGCCTTCATCGTCTCGACGACCTCGGAGAAGCTCTCGCCGAGGCCCACCATCAGGCCGGACTTCGTCGTGACGGCGTCGCCGCCCATCGCCTTCGCGTTCTGCAGCACGCGGCAGGAGCGCACGAACGTCGAGCCGCGACGGGCCAGCGGGTAGAGCCGCGGGACGACCTCGACGTTGTGGTTGAAGACGTCCGGGCCGGCGTCGATGACCGTCGCCAGCGGCATCTCCTCGCCGCGGAAGTCCGGGGTCAGCGTCTCGACCTTCGTGTCGGGCGACTGGCGCCGCACCTGGTTGATCGTCGCCGCCCAGATCCGCGAGCCGTAGTCGGGCAGGTCGTCGCGGTCGACCGAGGTGATCACCGCGTGGCGCAGGCCCATCCGGGCGATCGAGCGCGCCACGCGCGCCGGCTCGAGCGGGTCGTTCCAGGTCGGGGTCCCGGTCATCACGTGGCAGAAGCCGCAGCGGCGGGTGCACGTGTCGCCGAGGATCATGAAGGTGGCGGTGCCGCGCTCCCAGCACTCACCGACGTTCGGGCAGGCCGCCTCCTGGCAGACGGTGTGGAGATTCTCGTCCCGGATCATCGCCGAGAGCTCGCGGTAGCGCTCGCCGCCGGGAGGC
>JALRCL010000800.1 GCA_023268575.1 Patulibacter sp. | reverse complement strand
GTCGACTGCAATCGCAGTCTGCGCGGCGAACGAGGTGCGTGATTATGGCTGCAATGGCAACGAAGTCGGTGGCGTGTTTCGTGGTTGTTCCGAGTGCTCGACAGACCGAGCCGCTGTTTGTGGCGGTCGATCTGGATCGCTCGACGGCCTTCCCGAGGGTCCTTACATCACCGAGGACCGCAAGGTCGCGCTGCCGCCGCGCCACGAGCTGGCGACGTCGATGGAGGCGCTGATCCACCACTTCAAGCTCGTGACCGAGGGCTTCCGCGTGCCGCCGGGCGAGGCGTACCACGCGATCGAGGGCCCCCGCGGCGAGCTCGCCTGCTTCGTCCGCTCCGACGGGTCCTCGAAGCCCGCGCGCGTGCACATGCGCGACCCCTCGTTCGTCAACCTGCAGGCCTACGGCGACATGGCGCGCGGCGAGTACATCGCCGACCTCATCGCCACGCTGGCCTGCCTCGATCCGCTCCTGGGAGGGATCGACCGGTGAGCTTCCGCAGAGATCCGCTGGGTCCGCTGGACCGCGAGGCCGTCCGCGAGGGCGAGCACGTCCCGTCCGCCATCCCGGTCCCCGGCTCGAGCGAGGCCGGCGACGGGATCGACGGCCGCCTCTTCCACCAGGACGTCCACCGCTTCCGCGACGGCTCCCGCGTCCCCGGCTGGCGCGAGTCCTACGACCCGGCGAAGGACCCGGCGGTCGTGCCGGACCCCGCCACGACGCCGGTCCCCGAGGACCTGCGGGCGGAGATCGAGCAGTTCATGTCGCGCTACCCGGATCACCGCTCGGCGGCGATCCCGGCGCTCGCCGCCGCCCAGCGCGTGCACGGGTGGTGCTCCCCGGAGGCGATCGAGCAGGTCGCCTGCGTCATGCGGCTCACGCCGGCCTACCTCACGGCCGTCGTCGGCTTCTACGACATGCTCGAGGCCCGCCCCGTCGGGCGCAAGACGGTCTACGTCTGCACGAACATCTCCTGCTCGCTGCGGGGCGGCGACGAGCTGCTGGACGCCCTGCGCACCGAGCTCGCCGACGACCCGGACGTGAACATCCGCGGTTTCGAGTGCCTCGGCGCGTGCGACATCGCGCCGATGTGCTCCGTCGACGGCACGTACGTCGGCCCGGTCGAGGACGCCGAGATCCCGGCGCTCGCCGACGACATCCGGCGCGGGGCCGACCCGCTGCCGGCCAAGCAGCTCGTGCGCCGTCGCGTCGCCGACGTCGCCGCCAACTCCGACGACGTCCAGCGGGCCGCCGTCGACGCCGGGACGATCGGCCCGGTGCTCCCTCCCGACGGTCCCCCGGTGGGTGATCTGCGATGAGCAACAAGCTCCTCTTCAAGGACATCGACGAGCCCGGTCTCGCCTCGATCGACGTCTACAAGCGCCGCGGCGGCTACGCGATGGCCGAGCAGGCGCTGGCCATGGCGCGCGAGTCGATCGTCACGTCGCTGAAGGACTCCGGCCTGCGCGGACGCGGCGGCGCCGGCTTCCCGACCGGCCTCAAGGCCTCCTTCATCCCCCAGGGGAAGATGGACAAGTACCTCGTCTGCAACGCGGACGAGTCCGAGCCGGGGACCTTCAAGGACCGCGAGCTCATCCAGAAGAACCCGCACTCCCTCATCGAGGGGATGATCATCGCCGCCTACGCCGTCGGGGCGAACAAGGCGTTCATCTTCATCCGCGGCGAGTACGTCCAGCAGGCCGACATCCTCGAGCGCGCGATCGAGGAGGCGAAGGCCGCCGGGTACCTCGGACCGAACGTGCTGGGCCGCGGCGTCGAGCTGGACATGTGGGTCCACCGGGGCGCCGGCGCCTACATCTGCGGCGAGGAGACGGGCCTGCTCGACGCGCTCGAGGGGCGGCGCGGCAACCCGCGCCTGAAGCCGCCGTTCCCGGCGAACCAGGGCCTGTACCAGGGCCCGACGCTCATCAACAACGTCGAGACCCTCACGGCGATCAAGTACATCCTCGAGGTCGGCGCCGAGGCCTATGCGGCGATGGGCGTCGAGAAGTCCTCGGGCACGAAGCTCATCTCCGTGTCGGGCAACGTCAAGCGCCCCGGCAACTACGAGATCGAGATGGGCATGACCGGCCGGGACATCATCTACGGCTTGGCCGGCGGGATCGAGGGCGACCGCGAAGTCCTCCTGTGGTTCCCGGGCGGCTCGTCCTCGCCGGTGCTCACGAAGGACGACCTCGACCTGCCCTACGACTACGAGTCGATGGCCGGCGCGGGCACGATGCTCGGCTCCGGCGCGATCATCGTCGCCGACGACTCGAACTCGGTCGTCGACATCGCGGTGAAGACCGCGAGCTTCTACAAGCACGAGAGCTGCGGCAAGTGCACGCCCTGCCGCGAGGGCACGAACTGGACGACGAAGATGCTCAAGCGCATCCAGTCCGGGGACGCGACGCCGATGGACCTCGACGTCATCGAGTCGGTCTGCAGCCAGATCATGGGCAACTGCCTCTGCGTGCTCGGCGACGCGATGGCGATGCCGGTCAGCTCGATGGTGAAGAAGTTCCGCCCCGAGTTCGAGACGCACATCGAGGCCGCGCGCGCCGCGCGCGAGGCGGCGCTCCTGGCCGAGCTCTCGGCCCCCGGGCCAGGGCACGACGTCCTCCACGGGATCGCGGCGGACTGACATGCCGCGCCCCGAGATCGAGGAGATCACCTTCACCGTCGACGGCCGCGAGGTCGTCGCCGCCGCGGGCACGATGCTCGCCGACGCCGCGAAGCTCGGCGACGTCGACATCCCCGTCTTCTGCTACGAGCCGAAGCTCGGCGCGCCGGTCGGCGCGTGCCGCATGTGCCTCGTCGAGGTCGAGGGCATCCCGAAGCTCCAGACCGCGTGCTCCACGCCGGTCCGCGACGGGATGGTCGTCCACACCGAGACCGACCGCGTGAAGGCCGCGCAGGAGTCGGTCGTCGAGTTCCTGCTGCTGAACCACCCGCTGGACTGCCCGGTCTGCGACAAGGGCGGCGAGTGCCCGCTGCAGGACATCTCCTACGGCTGGGGGCGCGGCGAGAGCCGGATGGTCGAGCCGAAGCGGCACTTCGAGAAGCCGGTCGGCCTCTCGCCGCTGATCGCGATCGACCGCGAGCGCTGCATCCTCTGCTACCGCTGCGTGCGGTTCAGCCAGGAGGTCTCCGAGGACTACCAGCTGATCCTCCACGAGCGCGGGGCCGACACGTTCGTCGGCACCTTCGACGGCCACCCGTACGTCGCGCCCTTCAGCGGCAACATCATCGAGCTCTGCCCCGTCGGCGCGCTGACGAGCCAGGCGTACCGCTTCCGCGCCCGCCCGTGGGACATCGAGCAGTCCGGCTCGGTCTGCACGCTCTGCCCGGGCCAGTGCAACGTGAGCTACACCGTCCGCGACGACCGCGTGCAGCGCGTCCTCGCGCGGGACAACGACGCCGTCGACGACGGCTGGCTCTGCGACCGCGGCCGCTTCAGCTACCAGTCCGCGACGGTCGACCAGCGGATCACGCAGCCGCTCCTGCGCGACGGCGGCGAGCTGCGCCCCGTCGGCTGGGACCGCGCGCTGACCGAGGCCGCGCGGCTTCTGAAGCGCGACGGCGTCGCGGCGCTGGCCGGGGGCGGCACCTCCAACGAGGAGGGCTTCCTGCTGCGCAAGCTCGTCGTCGAGACGCTCGGCAGCCCCGACATCGACTCGACCGGGACCGGCGGCGCCGGCACGAGCCTGCCCGCTCCGCTGCTGGCGGCGCTCGACGCCCCGGCCGCGCAGGCGACCGTCCCGGACGTCGAGTGGGCCCACGCGGTCCTGCTGCTCGACGTCGAGCCGGTCGACGAGATGCCGATCCTCGACCTGCGGATCCGCAAGGGCGTCCGTCGGCACGGGGCCCGGCTGGCGATCGCCACGAGCCGCCCGTCGAGCCTCGATCCGATCGCCGAGCAGTCCGTGCGCTTCGCGCCCGGCGCCGGCGAGGCCTTCGCCTGCGCGCTGGACGCCGCGGTCGGCGGCGTCGGCGACGTCGCCGGGCTGGCGCAGGCCGCCGGCGCGGATCCGGCGCAGGTCGAGGCGCTCGGCCGGATGCTGCGCGAGGCCGGCGAGGACGTCGTCGTCGTCTGGGGCCCGCGCCTCACCGACGGCGGTCCGGCCGCCGACCCCGCCGCGGGCGCGAACGCCGCCCGCGCGCTCTTGAAGCTCTCCGGCCGCCTCGGGCTGCTCGAGGACCGCGAGGGTGCCGGCCTGCTGCACGTGCCGGGCGGCGGCAACGGTCGCGGCCTGCGCGAGATGGGCGTCCTGCCCGCCAGCGGCCCCGGGTACGTCGAGCCCGACGAGGTCGGCCGCGGCGCCGCGCAGATCGCGCGGGCCGCCGCCGCGGGCGAGGTCACGACGCTGCACCTCCTGCACGTCGACCCGCTCGAGCAGTTCCCCGACACCGAGCTCTGGGGCCGGGCGCTCGAGCACGCGGGCGTCGTGGCCCACGCGAGCTTCCTCACGCCCGGCGTCGCCGAGCACGCCACCGTCGTCTTTCCGGCCGAGGCGAGCCCGGAGCGCGAGGGCACCGTCACGCATCCGGACGGCCGGATCCAGCGCCTGCGCCCGGCGGTCGGCCGGCCCGGCGAGGTCCGCCCCACGTGGCAGGTCCTCTCGCAGCTCATCGCCATGGCCGGCGGCCGGGCGAGCGCGCTGACGTCGATGATGGTCACGAGCGAGTACGCCGACCGCGTGCCGTTCCTCGCGGGCCTCACGCACGACGAGATCGGCGGCTTCGGCGTCCGCTGGCAGGAGCGCGAGGCGGCCGCGGCCTTCCCCGACGGGGAGACGGGGCCCTTCAGCCTCGAGTCCCCGACCGGGACCGCCGAGGTCAACGGCGTGCTGCGCCTCGGGCGCTACCGCTCGATCTGGGCCGCGCCCGAGGTCGCCAACGCGCCCGCGCTGCGGTTCCTCCAGCCGCGCCAGCGCGCCGAGCTGCACCCGTCGGACGCCGAGGAGCGGGGGATCCGCCACGGCGACCAGGTCGTCGTCTCCGTCGGGCCCGACGGCGCCGTCGCGCCGAGCGAGGTCGCGGCGGTCGCGCACCTGCGCTCGACGGCCAACCGCGGCAGCGTCTTCCTCGAGGGCGGCATCGCGCAGGACAGCGCCGACGCCCTGGGTGCCTCGGGCGACCTCGTCCGGATCGCCCGCGCGCCCGTGCCGGTCACCGTC
>JALRCL010000791.1 GCA_023268575.1 Patulibacter sp. | reverse complement strand
GTATCCGGTGTGACCGCACGCGGAACAGCCCGTTCCACGTCGAAATTCCATCGTTGCCTCGGGGCGGTATCGGCGAAAGAGGTCGATCTCGTCCGGATTCGGGGAGTATGCGCGAGAACAATCGGTGCACACTCGCCGAAGAGCACCGCGCCGACGTTGTCGGCGTCGAGGTTCAGGGCGAGGCCGGTGACGCCGTGCGGGAACTCGAGCTGCTCGAAGGAGACGGCGTTCTCGAGGCCGTGGATGCGGGCGATGCCGTCGGAGACCGACAGCACGGTGCCGACCTCGCTCAGCTCGGCCGTGCCGGCGTCGAGGCCCTCGATGCGGCTCTTGAGGATGCTGGTGATCTCGTCGGGCTTGATCTGCATGGAACGTGCGTCCTTGGAAAAGGCTTCAGGTGGAGGTCGCGGGCGGTCAGCCGGCCGCGACCTGGCGGCGGAGCGACTCGAGGCGGTTGCGGATCGAGGCGTCGAGGATCTGGTTGCCGACGCGGAGGGTCAAGCCACCGACGAGGCCGGGGTCGACCTCCGTCGAGAGCTCGATCTGACGACCGGTGCGGCGCCCGATCTCGTCGCCGATCCGGCGCGCGGCCTCGTCGTCGAGCGGAACGGCGCTGGTGATCTGGACGGCCAGGAGCTTGCGCTCCTCGCGCCAGAGCGCGTCGAAGGCCCGACGCAGGCGCGGCAGCACCGTCAGGCGGTGGTTCTCGACGAGGACGTCGAGCAGGTTCACCACGATCGGCTCGGCGTCCACGACGACCTTGCCCAGCGCCTCCCGCTTCTCCGCCGTCGAGAAGTACGGCGAGAAGAAGTAGACGCGCAGGTCGCGCGACTCCGCGAAGGCGTCGTCGATCTGACCGAGCTGGTCGGCGACCGCGTCGAGGTTGCCCTTCTCCCGGGCGACCTCGAACAGCGATCGGGCGTAGACGCGGGCGATCTCCTCCATCGCGCTACCGGCCGCCCTCGGTCGTCAGCTGCGAGAAGTCGATCTCGCCGAGCGCCTCGTCGAGCAGCCGGCGCTGCTCGTCGTCGGTCAGCGACTTGCGCGTGACCTTGGCGGTCGCCTCGACGGTCAGGGTCGCGACCTGCTCGCGCAGCTCGCCGACGGCGCGACGGGTCTCCGCCGCGATGTCGCTCTTGGCCTGGTCGAGGATCTCCTCGCGCTGCTTCTTCGCGGCCTCCTTGGAGTCCGCGAGGTGCTGGTCGGCGGACCGGCGAGCGCGGGCGATGATCTCCTCGCTCTCGGCACGGGCCTTCTGCAGCTGCTCGCGGTAGTCGGCGGCCAGCTGCTCGGCCTCCGCGCGCTCGCGCTCGGCAGCGTCGATCGAGTCGGTGATCTTCCGCTGGCGCTCGTCGAGCGCGGTGGCGATCCTCGGGAAGGCGAACTTGGACAGCAGGAACATCGAGATGCCGAAGACCAGGAGGGTCCACAGCATCAGGCCGAGATCCGGGCTGACCAGGAAGCTCCCGCCCTCATCCTCGCCGGCGGATGCGGCAAGGACCGAGGGAAGGGTGGCGATGGCGCTCATCGGCTCCTCAGACAGTCGGGGTGGACAGGGGCGGGCTGCTCGGCCTACAGGAAGAAGGCGAGGAGGCCGGCCACGAGGCCGTAGAAGACGCAGGCCTCCGTGAGGGCGAAGCCCAGCCACTGGATGCCGGTGAGCTCGTCGCGCAGCTCGGGCTGACGGGCGACGGACTCGATCATCTTGCCGAAGATGTAGCCGATGCCGACGCCGGCGCCCGCAGCGCCGAGGCCGCCGCCGAGACCGAGCGCGATGGCCTTGCCGGCGTCCGCCGAGGTGCCCTCGAGGTCGGCGGCGGACTGGGCGAGGGTGGTGATGATGGAGAGGTCCACGGGGTGTGCTCCTTCTGAGATCTCTCGGAGATCAGTGGTCGTCGGCGACGGCCGAGCCGAGGTAGATGGCGGTCAAGGTGGCGAAGATGAAGGCCTGCAGCGTCGCGATCAGGCCCACCTCGAAGAGGAAGAGGGCGATGCCCGCCGGCAGCGTGATGATGCCGAGGGCCGCGGTGCCGAGGAGGACGGCGAGACCGCCGGCCATGAAGAGGATGATCAGGTGGCCCGCCAGGATGTTGGCGAAGAGTCGCACCGAGAGCGACATGAGCCGCATGATGTTGGAGAAGAGCTCCAGCACGAAGATGAAGCCGGCCATGCCGCCCTTCACCCCGGACGGGACGAGGCTCTTGAGGTACCCGATCGGCCCCTTGGCCCGGATGCCCTCGATCGTGTACGAGAGGAACACGACGATGGCGAGCGTCAGCGGGATCGAGAGGTTCGCCGTCGCCGCGTAGAGCGCGAAGGACGGGATCTCGGTGCCCTTGATGTGGTGCTCGGTGTTCGTCGGCAGCGGGATGTAGCCGATGAGGTTCGAGTACCAGATGAAGAGGAAGAGGGCCCCGATGAAGGGGAACCACTTCGCCGCCATCTTCGAGTCCATGTTGCCGCGCGTGATGGTGTCGCGCATGAGCGTGAAGAGCAGCTCGACGGCGGTCTGCACGCGGTTCGGGCGCGCCTGCATCCGGTTGGCGATCCACATCATCGTGGCGACCGTCAGGACGCCGGCGATGATCACGTACAGGACCGCCTTGTTGATCGAGAAGACGCCGAGGTCGACCCAGTCGTCGAGCTTGAACTCGTTCTGTGGCTTGAACGAGGACTCCTCCGGCCGCTCGCCGCCGAAGGCCGCGAGGAAGCCGATGATGAGGGCGACGTAGACCCCGAGGCCGGTGAAGACCTTGGCGCGGGTGCTCATGGGTGGGCGGACCCTCCGGGAGGCGTGGAGCTCGTCGGCGTGCCGCCATCGGCGGCGCGGCTGACGAGCGACAGGGCGAGGTAGGCCGTGAAGGCGGCCAGCACGGTCAGGGCGGCGGCGGCGCCGTGGTCGTCGCCGATGCCGACACCGGCGACGACGACGCCGACGGTGACGAGCCACGCCCGACCGAGCAGCGCGGCGACGTTGATCTTCACCGCCGAGCGGACGTCGCCGATGCTCTGCGCCTTGCGGACCGCGAGCTCGGCGATCGCGCGCTGGGCGACCCAGACGCCGGCGCCGATGAGGCACCCGCCGACCGGGGCGCCGAGCAGCAGGACCACCGGCAGGGTGAGGACGACGAGGACGACGTCGAGGAAGCGGAGCGCGGGCACGAGGCTCAGCTCAAAGGTCCCGGAAGCGGACGATGACCGCAACGACCCCGGCGGTCAGGCCGACGAGCGACCCGACCACCAGCGCGGGACCCGTCGCATCGACGAGCGACCCGACCCCGAGCCCGGCGAGGACCCCGAGCACCAGGCCGGTCAGCACGAGCATGCCCGCTGTGGCGGGACTCGGCGTGGGACCGGAAGGGCTCATCGGAGGTCGGGTGACCGGATGGAAAGGAGAGGGACGACATCGTCGTAGGACCGGCGATGCGGCGGATCCGGCGAGCGGATCCACGGCGGCGGCCGCCACCATAACGCACCCGAGCGGGCGCGTGCCACGCGGTCCGAGCGCGAATCGTCAGTGCCCATCGGGGATCGTGCGCCCCGCCACCTGCGCTCGTGACAGGCGGAACGAGGACTCGTGCGGCCCCGCACCGCTTGGCGCGCCGCCGCTCGCCCGGTTCGCTGCTCGCTCGCGTCGTCGCCGCTCGCGCTCGCCCACGAGCGCCGGCCGGCGCCGGTCAGGAGGCGCAGGCGCCGATGACGTCCTGCCACCACCCGGCCTCGGCGTCGTCCCCGGCCTGGGCGAGGCGGTGGCGGGCGGCCCGCTGCACCGACCGGCGGGAGCCCACCAGGAGCACCGCACCCGACACCGCGAAGCGGCCGTCGGCGAGGACGACGAGGGCGCCGGGCCGGTCGCGGCGCAGGCGCAGCTGCTCGACGACGGCGATGCCGCCGACGGTCGGCGGGTCTCCGGGATCGCCGTCGCGCGCGTCCCACGGGCCGGTCCGGAAGATCGGGGCGATCGCCACGAGCCGCTTCGTCGGGCGCAGCGCCGGACCGACGGGCCCGGTCCGCCAGCGGTCGACGAGCGCCGGTAGCTCGCCGGCCACCTCGCGGCGGGCGAGGACGTGGAGCCGGTCGCCGACCTCCAGCCGCGACGAGCCGCGCGGCAGCAGCGCCTCGTCCCCACGGACGAGGAGGCTCACCAGGGCCTCGCGCGGCAGCCCGAGGTCCTTCACCCGCGCGCCCGTCATGGCGTCGCCCTCCCGGACACGGACCTCGACGACCTCCGCGCCGAGCTGGCGCACCGTCGCGACCTCGACGAGCGGCTTGTCGAGCGCGGGCTCGGTCGTCGTGACGCCGAGCCGGTGCGCGAGCCCCTCGAACGTCACGCCCTGCAGCACCGTCGTGAGGAGCACGACGAAGAACACGATCGAGAGGAACTCCTCCGCCCGCGGCACCCCGGCGATCACCGGGAAGGTCGCGAAGACGATCGGCACCGCCCCGCGCAGCCCGGCCCACGAGAGCGCGAGCTGCTCGTTCTTCCGGAAGCCCTGCGGGCCGAGGAGGATGCAGATCGCCAGTGGGCGACCGATGAGCAGCAGCGCCGCCGTGATGACGAGCGACTCGACCCAGACGTCGTCGAGCGAATGGGGCGAGACGAGCAGCCCGAGCGCGAGGAACATCCCGAGCTGCGCGACCCACGCGATCCCGTCGTGGAAGGCGGTGATCGTGCGCTTGCCCTGGATCGTCGCGCTGCCGAGGATCAGCCCGGTCAGGTAGGCCGCCAGGAGCCCCGACCCGTGGAGCGTCGTCGCGCCGCCGTAGGCGAGGAACGCCGCGGCGAGCGACGCGACCGGATAGAGGCCTTCGCTCGCGAGGCGGGCCCGCTGGAACGCCTGGACGGCCAGCAGGCCGACGAGCGTGCCGATCACCGCGTCGATCGCGAGCTCGCCGATCATCGACAGGACGAGGTCGACGACGGTGTAGCCGTCCTTCGTCTGGAGGTTCACGAGCCCGATGACCAGCAGCGCGGTCACCGGGTCGTTCATGCCGGCCTCGCCCTCGAGGGTCCGCGCGAGCCGCTTGCGCAGCGTCGACCCGCGGAGCAGCGCGAAGATCGCCGCACCGTCGGTCGAGGCGACGATCGCGCCGAGCAGGAGGCCCTGCTCGAACGAGACGTCGAGCAGGACGTAGGCGAAGGTCCCGACGACCGCCGCGGTGATCAGGACGCCGAGGGTCGCGAGCGTCGCGACCGGCAGCAGCACCGGCCGGATCTCGCGGAAGCCGGACGCCAGACCGCCCTCGAAGAGGATCAGGACGAGCGAGAGCAGCCCGATGTCGCGGATGAGCTCCGCGTCCCGGGTGTCGACGATCCCGAGCTCGTCCGGACCGGCGAGCATCCCGAGCAGGAGGAAGACGACCAGGGCCGGGACGCGAAGGCGTCCCGCGAGGAGCGAGGCCGAGAGCCCCGCGAGCAGCAGGGCCCCGGCGAGCAGCAGTACCTCGTCGAGCACCGGGTGGATCCTAAACCGCGGCTGAACCTCGTCCGGCTGTCCCGGCGGCGCACCTCCCCCGCTCGGGACGCTCCGCGCCGACGGCCGGCCGCGCTGCGCGCGGCGAGTACCCTCGCGGTGTGCCGCCCGCCCCTCGCCGCGCAGAGAGCTCGAGCCGCCGCTCGGAGGTGCAGGTCGACGTGGTGCAGGCGCTCGAGGCGTTGCTCCAGGAGGACGTGCCGTACGCCGAGATCGGCGTCGAGCGGCTCGCCCAGCGAGCCGGCATCTCGCGGACCGCGTTCTACTTCTACTTCCGCGACAAGCGCGAGGTGCTCGACCGGCTGACGGCGAGCGTCGCCACCGAGCTGCTCGACGCCGGTGCCCCGTGGTTCACCGGGGACGACACCGGAGCCGAGGCCCTCGGCACGGCGCTCGGGCGCGTCGCGGCCGTCTTCTCGTCGCACGGGCCGCTGCTGCGGGCCGTCGTCGAGGTCGCCGCGGCGGAGCCGCGCGTCGGCGACGAGTGGCGGGGGCTCATCGGGCGCTTCGTCGCGGCGACCGCGCGGCAGATCGAGGCCGAGCAGGCAGCGGGGCGCGCCACCGCCTCGGACCCCCACGCGACGGCGTTCGCGCTCGTCTGGGGCGTCGAGCGCGCGCTCTTCCAGCAGATCGCTCGCGGCGCCGACCTCTCGCTCGATGCGGTCGTCGACGCTCTCCACGGCATCTGGCTGCGGGCGATCTACGGGCGCACCGACCCCGACGCCTGAGCACGGGTCCGCCGACCGCCTCGCGGCGCGCCGCGGGATCCGCCGCGACCGGGACGGCCGCCCGGCCCGCGTCAGCGGCCGACCGTCGGGTGGTCGTCGGTGATCGCGTCGATCTCGCCGGTCTCGAGGGCGCGCCGGACGTCCTCGTCGATCTCCCGCTCGCTGAGGCCAGGGCGCGCGCGGCGGAGGCGGCGGGCGTCCAGCCGGCGGAGCTTGACGATCTCCAGCAGCACCACGAGGTACGCGCTGAAGGCCAGCACGGCCAGCACGACGACGCCCACGACGCTCGTCCACAGCGGGTCGTAGTGGTCCCGGTCGTCGTTGTAGGGCACGTACTTCAGCGCCACCGCGACCATCGCCAGCGAGCCCGCCCACGCGTAGAGGTAGAGGACGACTCGCCGCTGGCTGAAGCCGATCCGGGTCAGCCGGTGGTGGAAGTGGTTCTGGTCGGCGGTGTAGATCGGCTGGCCTGCCTTCAGCCGCTTCAGCACGACGAACGTCGTGTCGAGGAAGGGCACCGCGAGGACCATCATCGGCACCACGAGGGCGAGCACCGCGTTCGTCTTCACCGAGCCCTCGACCGCGACGCCGGCCAGCAGGTACCCCAGCAGCATCGCCCCGGTGTCCCCCATGAAGATCGACGCCGGGTTGAAGTTGTGGACGAGGAAGCCGACCGCCGCGCCGCAGACCGCGCCGGCGAGGATCGACGCGTGCTGGCCCGAGGCGAGGTCCCACGCCACGAAGCCGAGCGCGAGCGCCGCGATCGCGCAGACGCCGGCCGCGAGACCGTCGATGCCGTCCGAGAGGTTCACGACGTTCATCACCGCGACGAACCCGAGCACCGTGAGCGGGCCGCCGAAGCCGTGGAAGTCCAGCGCGCCGAGGAACGGCAGCGTGATGTTGCCGACCTCGACGCCCTGGGACACCGGGATCGCCGCGGCGAGCACCTGGCCGGCGAGCTTCGCCAGCGGGTGGAGGTCGAAGCGGTCGTCGAGCGCGCCGACGACGGTGATCACCAGACCGCCGAGCAGCAGCGCGTGGAGGTTGTCGATCTGCGCCTCGCTGATCTGCGAGGCATCCGGCAGGGCCACGAGCATGCCGATCGCGACGCCCGCCGCGATCGCCAGGCCCCCGAGCAGCGGCGTCCCACCGGCGGCGACGCCGCGTCCGCGCGGGCGGTCGACGGCGCCGACGGCTCGTGCGAGCCGCCCGACCAGCGGCGTCAGCGCCGCTGCGACGGCGAAGCCGACCAGCAGCGCCACGAGCGGATCGCGCCACGTCATCGGTGCGACAGCTTAGGCCCGCGGGCCCGACGACCGGCGGGACCGCCCGCCCCGCGCAGGGTGGGCGGCCCGTGCCGGAGGGGCCTCAGCCGAGCTGGGCGTAGAGCGGATGGCGCGCGGCGATGGCGCGGACGCGCTCGGCGAGGTCGCCCTGCGCGGCGCCGAACGCCGCCGCGTCGCCGGTGAGCGCCGTGGCGATGATGTCGCCGACCTCGCGGAAGTCCTCGGCGCCCAGGCCGCGGGTGGCCAGCGCCGGGGTGCCGACGCGCAGGCCGGACGTGACCATCGGGGGACGCGGGTCGAACGGGACCGCGTTGCGGTTGACGGTGATCCCGACCTCGTGGAGGCGGTCCTCGGCCTGCTGGCCGTCGAGGTCCGTCTCGCGCAGGTCGACGAGCACGAGGTGCACGTCGGTGCCCCCGGTGAGGACGTTGGGGCGGGCGGTATCGGATTCCGAGCGCTGCAGCAGCTGCTCGGCGATCGCGCGGGCGCCGGCGACCGTGCGTTCCTGGCGCTCGCGGAACTCGGCGCTCGCGGCGATCTTCAGCGCGACGGCCTTCGCCGCGATGACGTGCTCCAGCGGGCCGCCCTGCTGGCCGGGGAAGACCGCGGAGTTGATCTTCTTCGCGTGCTCCTCGCGGCAGAGGATGATCCCCGAGCGCGGGCCGCCGAGCGTCTTGTGGACCGTCGTGGAGACGACGTCGGCGTAGGGCACCGGGGAGGGGTGCAGACCGGCGGCGACGAGGCCCGCGAAGTGCGCCATGTCGACGAAGAGCAGCGCGCCGACCTCGTCGGCGATCTCGCGGAAGCGCGCGAAGTCGAGGTGCCGCA
>JALRCL010000730.1 GCA_023268575.1 Patulibacter sp. | reverse complement strand
GGCGGAGAACGAGGAGGTCGCGCCGTTGGCGACGTTCACGTCGGCGCCGTTGACGAGCTCGTACCCGGAGGTCCCGGCGTCGCCCTTGTCGCCCTTCGCCCCAGGATCGCCCTTGTCGCCCTTCGTCCCGGGGTCGCCCTTCGGGCCCTGCGGCCCCTGGGCGCCGCTCGGCAGCTGGCCGGTGCCGAAGTCCTTCGCCGTGAGCGAGCCATCCTTGACCTTCGCGCCGGTGACGGCGTTCGCGGCGATCTCGCTGCTCTTCACGGCGCTCGCCTTGATCTGGGAGGCGCCGACGCTGTTCTTCGGCAGGGAGTACGCGGCGTAGCTCGTGCCGCCGAGGGCGACGAACAGCGCGATGCCGGCGGTGACGTGCGCCGAGGAGGGACGACGACGGCGGGGGCGCTCGACGACCTGCTCGTCGTCGGCGTGGTGGGTGCGGGTCTTCGTGAACATGGGGGGCTCCGGTGTCTGGGTCTGGGTGCCGGCGGCGGTTCCACCGGCGATGGAGCCACTCTGTCGGGGCCCGGATCGCCTGCCAGCGGCCTCGATCACCGTCCGAGTGCGCCCTTCGTCACGCTCGCGCCGCGCGCCGCTCGACGGGGCTCCGGAGGAGCGCCGGGGGGCCCGGCGACGTCGGCTCAGCCGCGCACGGGACGGCGCGCGACCCGCTGCGCGCCGACGGCGAGCGCGACGCTCGCGGCGTAGGCGGCGACCGCCGCGACGGAGCTCGCCGCCACGACGAGGCCCCCGGCGAGGACCGCGCCCCCGACGTCGCCGGCGGCCGCCGCCACGCCGGCCGGCGACGCCGCGATCCCGATCGGCAGCAGCCCCGCGACCCCGAGCGCCGCATGCAGCGGCCCGGCGTCGGCGAGCGCGACGGGCACGCCGCAGAGCGCGAGCGCCGCGACCGCCCGTCCCGCCCCGAGCAGCTGGATCGCACCCAGGACGAGGACGAACCACGTGCGCCGACGGCGGTCCCCGAGGATCGCGAGCCCGCGCGCCGCCGGCCGGTGGGCGAACCGCCGTGCCGCCCACCGCAGCAGCAGGACGAGGCCCGCGGCGCCCGCGACCGCCGCGACGGCGACCGGCAGCGAGCCCTCGCTGCCGGCGAGCACGCACGCGGCGAGCAGCAGGGTCGTGAGCAGCGCCTCGACGACCGCGATCGGCGCGTCGGTCGCGACGACCTGCAGGGGACGGGGCGCCCCGTCGGGGTCCAACCGGCGCAGCGCGAGCGCGCGGACGGGCAGCGCGAGCGGTGCCACGAGCGCGCCGGCGAGGAACGCCGCACCGTTGGCTCCGTGCACGGCGTCGCGCGCCGGCTGCCGCTCGGTCACGGCCGTCAGCGCCAGCCGCCACGCCTCGCTGCGCAGGACGAGCGTCGCGAGGTGCACGGCGACGAGCGCCGGGAACGCCAGCGGCGGCACCGCGCCGAGCGCCGCCTCGACCTCGTGGCGACGGGACAGGACGAGCAGCAGCAGCGCCGTGACCGCCAGCGGCGGCAGGAGCCACGTGGAGAGCGTCCGCCCGTGCACCGCGATCCGCCCCGCGAGGCGCCGGGCCGCACGACGCGGATGGAGGGAGCGGGGCCGTCCCGCGCGGGCGGTGGGAGCGTGGGTCTCGACCGCGGTGGGAGCGGCGGTCGAGGCACCCGACGGGACGGCCTCCATCTCGAGAGCGAGGGTGACGCGCCTCGCGGCGCCCCGGATGAACGAGCCGTGACCCGTCGGCGGCCCCGGGGTCGGGGCGCGCGATTCGGGGTGAAACGCCCCGGAACGCCCCGCACGTCCGTTGCTAGCTTCCAGTCCGGAAGACAGGCTGGCGTCGGAGTCCCCCCATGATCGTCCGGCGACCGGCCCCGGTGTCCCATCCGGTCCTCCCGCATCGGCGCACCCGCGCTGTCGTCCCCGGCTCGCCCCGCCGGGGACGACAGCCCGCCGACCCGCCTTCGCGGCTCGGGCGGCGCCGTGGCCGCGCCGGAGCGGTCGCGGATCAGATCGAGGACGCGGCGTTCGGGTCCACGGCGCCGGCGGCGATGAGGATGAGCAGCAGGATGCCGAGCGCCACCCGGTAGATCACGAACGGGCGGAAGCTGTGCGTGCTGATGAAGCGCATGAGCCAGGCGACGACCGCGAAGCCGACGAGGAACGAGATGACGGTCGCGAGGATCGTCGGCCCCCACGACACGTGCTCGCCGCCGATGTCCTTCAGCTCGTAGAGCCCGGAGGCCAGCACCGCGGGCACCGCGAGCAGGAAGGCGTAGCGCGCGGCCGCCTCGCGGCGGTAGCCGAGCAGCAGTCCGGCGGTGATCGTGCCGCCGGACCGCGAGACGCCCGGGATGAGCGCCAGCGCCTGCGCGAAGCCGTAGAGCAGGCCGTGACGCGGGGTGAGGTCCTCGAGCGTGCGGCGGTTCGTCGCCACGCGGTCCGCCCAGCCCAGCAGCAGGCCGAAGACGATGAGCGTCGCCGCGATGAGGTGCAGGTCGCGGAACGCCGTCTTGATCGTGTCCTGCAGCAGGATGCCGAGCAGGCCGATCGGGATCGTGCCGATGATGATGAGCCAGCCCATCCGGGCGTCGACGTCCGCCGGCCAGCCGCGTCGCCCCAGGACCTCGGGCAGCGAGCGCCACCAGGCGCTGAGGATCCGTGCGATGTCGTGCCGGAAGTACAGGAGCACCGCCAGCTCGGTGCCGATCTGGATCACCGCGGTGAACGCGGCGCCCGGGTCGTCCCAGCCGGCGATGCCCGCGGTGATCCGCAGGTGGGCGCTGGAGGAGATCGGCAGGAACTCCGTCAGGCCCTGCACGAGCCCGTAGATCACCGCTTGGAGCGCATCCATCGGCGGTGGAGGGTACTGGCGTCCTCGTCCGCCGGGTCCGGCCTGGCGCGCCGGGCCTCGCCGGGCGGGTCCGCGCGCGACCACGCGAGCACGGAGGCGGCGACCGGCCGCGGACCGGCCGTCTTGGGGACCCGCTCAGGCCGCGTCGGTGCCCGGCAGGACCCGGACGCGCACCCGGCGCTGCTCCAGCGCGGCGATCCAGCCGCCGCGGACGCGGTCGCGCAGGTGCTCCTGCCCGAGCGCCATGAGCACCGGGTAGGACGCGGTGGGATCGACCGGGCTGGCCGTCCTCCAGGCGAACCACTGCCGCTCGAAGTGCCGGACCCGCTCGTCGTCCGGGGCCGCGATCGCTCGCAGATGGATCCGCAGGACCTTGCGGGCCGGGCGCTCCGTCGCCACGAGTCCGACCCGCTCCAGGTCCCCGAGCAGCGCGGCGACCGTCGAGCGGTGGTCGCCGTCGGGCGCGAGGTTCAGGAGCTCGGCCAGCTCGCCGGCGATCGCGGCCGTCGAGCTGTCGAAGGACCCGACGCGCCCGTCGGTGTGGCGCAGCAGCGCCAGCCACAACGCCGCCCCCCGCTTCGCCCGCCGCAGCGCGTTGGCCCCGACACCGCCGCCGAGCAGCAGCGCCGCGACCTCGAACGCGGCCAGGCCGACGGGATCGCCGGGGCCCGGCGGCTGCTCGTGCTCCAGCCCGTGGGCGGTCACCCACCCGCGCAGGCTGTTCCGCCCCGCGCCGTCGGGCGACAGCGCGAGCGCGAGGGGCGGCAGCGCCATCGGCCCCACGGCGTAGACGCCCTCCGGGTCGCGAAAGCCCGGGTCCGGCGCCAGCAGGCGTGCGCGGAGGCGCCCGTGATGGGAGAGCTCGCGGAACCGGAGCCCGGCGATCCCCTCCGCCCCGACCTCCCACGAGAGCCGCTGGATCCGCCGGGTCAGCGGGGCGAGCTCCGGGCGCTGCTCCGCCTCGTCCATCCGGGCACGCGCGGTGCGCAGCGCCTCGTGGTCGGGGGCCGGCGGCCGCACGAGCGCCAGGCGCCCGAGCGTCCGCTCGATGGCACCGATCTCCTCGAGCGCCGCGAGCGACGCCTCGAGCGACGCGACGTCGTGCCCCGCGCTGATCTCGGCGTGCCGCCGCTCCACCTCGGGCAGCCTGCGGGGCAGGATCGCGTGGTAGCCGCCGGTCCGCTCCACGAGGAGGAGGTGCGCGATCGAGACGCCGAGCGAGAGCTCCGTCGACGAGGACCGCCCGTGCAGGACGGTCACGAGCTCGGTCGCGCTGCTGAGCAGCGGCCAGTGCCGCGTCGCCGGCTCGGCGATCGGCCCGTGCGTGGCGTCCACGAGCGATGGTTCGTACTCGAGCTCGTCGAGCGCGAGCGCGCCCCGCCAGCTCCAGGTGTCCCGGAAGATCCGCTGCATCGGTGATGCCCACGACGCGCGACGGCCCCATCCGCGTCGAAGTGGCGACACCCTACGCGGGATCGGGCCGCCCGGCGAATCGCCTGGGTCGGCCGTCCGGTCGCCGCCGCGCCGATCGGCCGGGGAGACGCCGGTCCCGCGACCGCCGCGGGGGCGTCAGCGCCGGCGGGGACCGACCGCCTCGGCGAGCCGGATGCTGAGCGCGTCGAGCTGGAGCTCCTCCGTGGCGTTCACGCGGAGGCTGCGGCGGGTCGCGTCGACGAGCTCGACGCCCCGCAGGGCCCGGTGCGGATCGCCGAGACGCTGCGCGTCCTCGCCGACCGCGGCGGCGCGGTCCAGGTGGTGCAGCTGGCCGGTCGCGCCGAGCGCCGCGGCGGCGACGTCGCGGAGCCAGAGGCCGCAGAGGCGCAGCGCGAGGTCGAGCGTCTGGGTCCGGGCCCGGCGGCTCGCCCGCTTGCCGTCGTCGGTCGCCTCGCGCTCGATCCGCTTGCGCTCGCGGTCGGGCAGCTGCTCGGCCCGCTCGGCCGCAGCCGCCACGACGGCCGCCGCGGCGGCCTCGCCGTGGGCCACGGCGACCTCGATGAGGCTCCGCCACGGGGGCATCCCGGAGGTGCCGCCGAGGGCGTGTCGCGCGAGCGACTCGGCGGCGGCGCGCAGCGCTCGGCCCTCGTCCCCGGCGAGGCGCTCGGCGAGGCCGGCGTCCCCGAGCGCCAGGCGGGCGCAGGAGCGGGCGGTCTCCTCGGGCACGAGTGCGCGGTCGACGATCCGGCGGACGAGCTCGTCCTCGGGCGGGGCGTCGAAGCGCACCGCCTGGCAGCGCGAGCGGACCGTAGGCAGCAGCTCGCCGGGCCGGTCGCTCAGGAGCACGAGCACGACGTAGGACGGCGGCTCCTCCAGCGTCTTGAGCAGGCGGTTGGCGGCCGTGTCGTTGAGCGCGTCGGCGTGCTCGAGCACGAACACCCGGTGCGCCGCCTCGAACGGCCGGCGGCTCACCGCGCCGACGACCGCCTCGTCGATGTCGGCCACCCGCATCTCGCCCGCGCCGGTGGGCCGGACCCACGTGAGATCGGGGTGGGCGTCGCGCGCGATCCGGGCCGCCACCGCCGAGGGGTCGCCGGTCCCGCGCGTGAGGAGATCGGCGGCGAGCGCGCGCGCCACCTCGCGCTTGCCGCTGCCCGCGGGACCGTGGAAGAGGTAGGCGTGCGACGGCGCCGGCGGACCCTCGGACGGGAACGCGGAGGCGAGCACCGCGCGGGCGTGCGGCTGGTGCGCGGTGGCCTGGAGCACGGCGCTCACGGCGGCGATGCTACGTCACCCGGCCGCCCGGGCACCGGAGCGCGGGCGGGGCGGGCCACCGCCTCCCCCGTTAGCCTGGCGACCCGATGGCGCCCCCGGGTCGGTTGATCACCATCGAGGGCCTCGACGGCGCCGGCAAGACGACGCTCGCCGCGGGACTCGAGCAGGAGCTGCGCCGCCGGCGGCTGCCGGTGGTCGCGCTGCGCGAGCCCGGCGGGGTCGTCCTCGGCGAGCGGATCCGGGCCCTCCTGGCCGATCCCGCGCTCGACGTCGACCCGCGGGCCGAGGCGCTGCTCTTCGCCGCCTCGCGCGCCCAGCTCGTCGCCGAGCGGCTCGCGCCCCTCCTGCGCGACGGCGCCTGGGTCCTGCTGGACCGGTTCGTCGACAGCTCCCTCGCCTACCAGGGCGGGGGCCGCGAGCTCGGCGTCGACGCCGTCGCCGCGATCAACGCCGCCGCCGTCGGCGACCTCCGCCCGGACCGGACGCTGCTGTTGCGCCTCGACCCGGCGACGGGCCGGCGGCGCCTGGTCGCGCGGGGTGGCGAGGCGGACCGGATGGAGCGCCTGGACGAGCCGTTCTTCGCGCGGACCGCGGCCGCCTACGACCGGATCGCCGACGAGGATCCGGGCCGCGTGCGCGTGCTCGACGCGACCGCCGAGCCCGACGCCGTGCTCGCGGCCGCGCTCGCCGCCCTCGCCGACCTGCTCGGGCCCGAGGGCGACTCCTCGGGCACGTGATCGGGACGCCGTGCGCCGTGGTGGTCCCGAGCGGCATCGGCCGCAGGGCCTAGACTCGCCCGCGTGAGCGAGGGCAACGAGGCCGCCTCCGGGCCACCGTCCTTCGCCTGCGAGCGCTTCGACGCGGTGCCGGCCGGCGCCGGCACCGCGCTCCTGCGGGTCGAGGGACGGTGGACCGCACCCCGGCGTGGCCGCCTCGGCGTCCCGGCGCTGCTCGTCGACGACGGCCGCCGCAGCCGGCGGATCGCGCCGCTCCCGGGCCCCGGCGACAGCGCGCCGCTCGCGGGCCCGCAGGAGCCGATCTGGCGCGTCGCGTTCTCCTGCCCGCAGGAGCTCGTCGACGACGAGCGCCACGCGTTCGCGCTGGACCTCGGCTCCGACCTGCTCGTCGACCTGCCGCGCCCGCGGCTGCGTGCCCTGCCGCGGCGCACCGAGCCCGGGCCGGTGGAGCCGGAGCCTGCCGCGCCCCCGACGGGGCGCTCCCGCCCGCTGGACCTGCCGCCGCCGACGCCGCCGCTGGCACCCGTCCGCGAGCTCGAGGCCGAGCGCGACCGGCGGCTGCAGGCCGAGCGCGCCGCCGAGCAGCAGCGCCAGGCCGTCGCGGAGCTCGAGCGACGGGTCGCCGACGAGCGCGCCGGCCGCCGCGACGCCGAGCAGCGTCTCGAGCTCGCGACGGCCCGCGTCCGTGAGGCCGAGCGGCACGCCGAGGACCTCCAGCAGCGGGCGGGTCCGCAGGTGGAGCAGGCCCGTGCCGACGCGCAGGCGGCGCGAGAGCGCCTCGCCGTGGCCGAGGAGGCCGCCGACGCGGCGCAGCGGGGTCGCGGGGCCGCGGAGGAGCGCCTGGCGGCCCTCGAGCGCGAGCTGGAGGTGCTCCGTCGCGACGTCGCGCGCGCCACCGCCGAGCGCGAGGAGGCGCTGGCCGCCGCCGCGGACGAGCGGACCGCGGCCACCGAGACCCTGCGGGCCGCTCGCGAGGACGCGCGCGCCCGCGAGGCGGAGGCCCAGGAGCGCGCGGCCGAGGCGCAGCGCGAGGCCGAGCGCGCCGCCGACGCGCTGGCCACCCTGCACGGCGAGCTCGAGGCGACGGAGCGCCGGCGGGCCGACCTCCACGCCGCGCACGACGCCGCCCGAGGGGACGCCGACGAGGCCCGGGCCGCGCTCGCCACGGCCGAGCAGGAGCTCGAGGAGCTGCGCACGCGCTTCGCAACCCGGGAGCGCGAGCTCGCCGAGGAGGCCGACCGGGGTGCCGAGGCGGAGCGGCGCATCGCCGAGGAGCGCACCGCGCTCGTCCGGGCGCGCGAGGACGCCGAGGCCGCGGCAGCCACCACCGCGGCAGCGCTCTCCCAACGCGATCGCGAGCTCGCCGAGCGGCTGCGCGAGCGCGACGCCCTGCGCGCCGAGCTCGAGGCGCTGCGCCAGGCGCGCGGCAACGAGGACAGCGCGACGCGCGACCGGCTCGATGCGCTCGAGCAGGAGGCCCGGGAGCGGATCGCGGCGGCCGAGCGGCGGGCCCAGGCGCTCGTCGAGGAGGCCCGGAGGGAACGCGACACGGTCGAGTCCTCCGCCGAGGAGCTCGCGAGCGCGGTCGATCGCGAGCGCGCCGAGCTCGCCCGGCGCCTCGCCGCGCTCGACGCCGAGCGGGCCGCGGCGGCCGCCGAGCGCGAAGAGCAGGACCGGGCGCTGCTCGCCGTCCAGGCGACGGCCGACGAGGCGCGCGGCCGTGCCGAGGAGCTCGCTGCCGCCCGCGACGCGGCGGAGCGCGACCGCGCAGCGCACGCCGCCCGCGAGCAGGAGCTGGCCGGCGAGCTCGAGGACGCGCGCGCGCGGCTCGCGACGCTGGAGGCGCAGGTCGAGCAGGAGCGCCAGGCCTCGCGCGCCGCGGTCGCCGCGCTCGAGGAGCGGCTCGTCGAGGAGCGCGGTGCCGCCGAGGCACGCCTCGCCGACGAGCACGCCGCCGCCGAGGCACGCCTCGCCGACGAACGCGCCGCCGCCGAAGCACGCCTCGCCGACGAACGCGCCGCCGCCGAAGCACGGATCGTTCGGGAACGGGAGGAGGCCGAGGCCCGGGCGGCGCAGGAGCGGGACCTGGCCGCGACGCGCGCCGCGGACGCCGCGGCCGTCGAGCAGCAGCTGCGACGCGATCTCCACACCGCCGTGCGCGCACTCGATCGCGACCGGGAGCGCGCGGAGCGCGCGCTCGTGGAGGCGCGAGAGGTCCACGACCGGCTCGCCGCCGACGCCCGTCGCTGGCGCGAGCACGTCGACGCGCTGACCGGCGAGCGCGACGCCCTCGCGGTCGACCGGGAGCGGCTCTCCGCCGCGCTCGAGGAGGCGCGCTCCGCCGCCGAGCGCGCCGCCGCCGCCGGCGCCGAGGAGCGGCAGCGGCGGACCACGGAGCTCGAGGCGGCCACGGCGGCACTGGCAGCGGCGACGGAGCGCGAGCAGGCGACCGCCGCCCGGCGGGACGCGCTCGAGCGCGAGCTCGAGGAGCTGGAGGAGCTCCGGGCCATCGCCGCCCGGCAGCGCGACGAGCTGGCCGAGCTCGAGGAGCGTCTCGCCGAGCTCGG
Source organism: Patulibacter sp. (assembly GCA_023268575.1). GTDB lineage: Bacteria > Actinomycetota > Thermoleophilia > Solirubrobacterales > Solirubrobacteraceae > Patulibacter. The sequence goes on along the minus strand of JALRCL010000730.1, from coordinate 333 downwards.
CCCCGAGAGCGAGCGCCGGGCGAGCGCCGAGCGCGTCGCCGAGGCCGCGTTGGCGGAACGCGCCCGCGACGAGGCCACGATCGCCGAGCTCGAGACGGAGGTCGGCCGGCTCACGACGGAGCTCGAGGATCGGCGCGCGACCACGGGGGCCCTCGACGCGGAGGTCGCCCGGCTGCGCGACGCCCTCGCCGCGCGCGAGGAGGAGATCGGCCGCCACGCCCAGGAGCTCGCTGCCCGCACCGCGCGTCTCGACGAGCTCGAGCAGGTCGACACGGTCGGCCTTGTCCTGTGCGCCGACGTGCACTGCGTACTCATGCGGATCAGGTTTCGGCA
>JALRCL010000292.1 GCA_023268575.1 Patulibacter sp. | reverse complement strand
TCCCGGGCATCGCCGAGGCCCCCGGACCAGCCACCGGCAACGACACGGCCCGGGACACCCGGAGGGGCGGCGCGGCGGGCCCGCCGGCGCGGGCCCGCCGCCCGCTCAGAGGCCCTCGAGCTGGCGGGCCTCCAGGTCGAGCGCCATGTCGGCGTAGCGACGCGTCTGATCGGCGATGACGCGGTCGATCCGCTCCGACGGCGCGACCTGGGCCGAGAGCCCGCAGAACAGGTAGACCGCGTAGAGCGACCCGCGGCGGTAGGCGTCCTCGCAGGCGTCGCGGTCGAAGCCCGTCACGCCGGCGGCGACGAGCCGCCGGTGGTAGGCGTCGAGGTGCTCGGCCTCCGTGGCACGCCTCGTCTCCGTCGACAGCGACGAGCCGAGGAAGTACGCCAGATCCGGCCCGGGCGGGCCGAGGCGAACGGTCTGGAAGTCCAGCAGCGTCGCTCGCGTCGAGGGCCCGTCGCGGAACAGGACGTTGTCGGTCCGCAGGTCGCCGTGCTGCACGACGGCGGGGCCCGACCAGCCGCGCACCCAGCGGCCCGCCTGCGGGATGACGCGCTCGAACAGGTCGACGTGCTCGGGGGCCAGCGCATGGCCGAACCGGTCGAGGAACGGCTCCAGCCCGGCGGGCATCTGGTCGAACAGGCCGATCGTCCGCTCGCGGTCGGCGAGCCACGGCATCGCGAGGACGCGCGGGTCCTCCCAGGTCGCGGCCTGCAACGCCGCGAGCTCGGAGAGCACCGCGTCGCACTCCTCCGCAGTGCTCTCCGTCAGGACGTCGCCGGCCCGCAGTCCGCCGAGATCCTCGAGGACGAGCACGAAGTCCCCCGACGCCTCGTCGATCTCCGCGAGGTGGCAGACCGGGACGCGGGCGTCCCCGATCAGCGGCGCGAGGTCGCGGTAGAAGCGGACCTCGAGCTCGTACATCCGCATCGCCTCGGCGAGGCCCCGCGTCGCGGCGTCCTCGGTCGGGAGCTTCACGATCACGGCGGCCGGTCCGGCGGGGCCCGTCCACGTCAGACGGGCGCGGACCATCCGGCACATCGCCCCGATCGTCATCGGCTCCAGGTCGACCGCGGTGACGGCACCCTCCCCGTCCAGGACGGACGTGAACCAGTCGGCGCTCAGGTCGCAGGTGCGGGTCGTCATGGCGCTCACGCTCCCAGGGCCCGGCGCTGGTGCGCCCGGATGACCTCGATGTCGAACCAGTCCTGGTTCTCGCCCCAGCCGTCCTGACCGTCGATCGTCCACGACGCGAGGCACCACTGCATGTGCCAGATGCTGTGCCACTTCAGGCAGTTGCGGACCTGCGAGACGGCGTGCGTCTCCCGCCCGTGCTCGTCCTCCATCCGCAGCTCGACGACGCGTGGCCGGCCGTCGTGCTCGCGCTCCAGCACCTCGCGCGTGCCGCCGGTGATCTGGCCGAGGACGCCGTCCTTCGTGACGTGGCCGTAGCTCAGGGCGTCGACCGAGCGGGCCGTCACCGGCGCTTTCGGGTCCGGGCGGGCGGAGGTGACCGCGAAGGACGTCTCGTCGCTCGCCCAGCCGAAGTCGAACCCGCCGCCGGGGAGGTTGCGCGCCGGACCCGGCCGCAGGCCGCGCGAATGGTCGCGGAAGTGGTGGCAGTCGACCTCGATCCGCTCGCCGTGGAGCGTGATCGTGCCCCGCACCGAGCCGAGCTGCTCGTAGTGCACGCCGCCGTAGATGTCGAAGCCGTGCTCGCCGGAGTAGTGGAGGTTCGGCGGGTGGTACGCGCCGGTCCACTCGAGGTCGAGGGCGTACTCGTCGCTGGAGAACCCGAGCTCGTAGCGCTTCAGTGGCTCGACGTTGCGGCAACGCATCCCGCTGGCGAGCTCGAAGTCGAACATGTCCGTGTCCGGCGCCATCGGGTTGAAGTGGAACCACTCGGCGTAGAGGCAGTTGTGCGTCTCGGTCCCCGTGGCGTCCCAGAGCGCGACGCCGGCCGACGTGAGGTGCATGTTCGGCCGGTGCCAGACGTAGAAGTACCCGTCGATCTGGCGCTCGGGGATCATGAACCCGAACAGGCCGGACTCGTTCCAGAACGGGTCGTCGGGGCGCTCGTGGAAGCGGAACGAGTCGTCCTCGGGGACGATCGCTCGGGTCATCTCGGTGGTCATGCGGCTCTCTCGCGCTGGTCGCTGGGCAGGCGGGCACGACGCACGGCGGCGCGCCCGCTGGGGTCTCCTCCCCTCTATATTTCTTACGCAGTAAGATTATTCGTGTCAAGCCGATGAGTACCGTTGACCCCATGCCCGAAGGCGCCCCTCCCGCCCGTCGCGGCCGGCGCCGCCTGCTCGACGCCGAGCAGGTCGTCGACGCCGCCCTCGCGGTGATGGACGCCGAGGGGCTCGACGCCGTCACGTTCCGCCGCGTGAGCAGCGAGCTCGGCGTGAGCCACATGACGCTCTACGGCTACTTCGACACGAAGGACGCGCTGTTCGAGGCGCTCGTGGCGCGCACGATCACCGTCCCCGCGCTGGAGGACCACGCCGACGACGACTGGCGCGTGACGCTCACCCGCCTCGTCCACGAGATCCACCGCGAGCTCGTCGCCCGCCCCGCGATCGCCGAGCTGCTCACCTCGCGCGAGCTCTCGGGATCGTGGATCGGCCGCGTCCGCGAGGCGCTGCTCGACGTGCTGCGCGAGGGCGGCTTCGACGAGCAGCAGGCGACCGACGGCATCAGCGCGCTCTTCAACTACCTGCTCGGCGCCGTGCTCATCGAGGCCCGGCGGCCGCGCGGCGGATCGGCGGACGCGTTCGGGCTCGGCGTGCGGTACATCGTCGACGGCCTCGCGGCCGACCTCGACGCCGGCGGCCGCGAGGGCCCGGCCGCCGCTTGAGCCGGCGCGCCCGGCAACGTCGGCGTGGTCTTGACAGAGGAGCAACCACCGGTACTCGGCTGATCCGCGCCGATCACGGGCCGCGCGCGCCGCCCCGCCGGTCCCGCAGCAGCTGCCCGACGACCTGGAGCTCCTGCGCCTGGTCGA
>JALRCL010000589.1 GCA_023268575.1 Patulibacter sp. | reverse complement strand
ATCGGCATCGCGGAGCATCTCCACCGTGCCGGCGCCGTAGTACCCGGCCCGCTGGCAGGCCTCGACCACACGCGCCCCCATGCGCTCCCGATCGGCGGGCGCGAGGCCCGGCGAGGGGCTCTCCTCGAGCAGCTTCTGGTGGCGGCGCTGGAGGCTGCACTCGCGCTCGCCGATCGCGACCGCCGCGCCGTGGTGGTCCGCGGCGACCTGGACCTCGACGTGCCGCGCGGGCTCGACGAGTCGCTCCACGAGCAGGTCGCCGCGACCGAAGGCGGCCTCCGCCTCGCGACGCGCGGCGCCGACCGCGTCGGGCACCTGGCCGAGCTCGTCGACGCGGCGCATGCCCTTGCCCCCGCCACCGGCGGCGGCCTTCAGGAGCACCGGCAGGCCGTGCTCCTGCGCGAACGCGCGGACGCCCTCCTCGGTCAGCTCGTCGGCGTCGAGGCCCGGGACGACCGGGACGTCGCCGGCGATCGCGGTCCGCTTCGCGGCGCTCTTGTCGCCGAGCAGCGCGATCGCCTCGGGGCTCGGGCCGATCCAGCGCACGCCCGCGTCCACGAACGCCTGCGCGGCGTCGTCGCGCTCGGCGAGGAAGCCGTAGCCGGGGTGGACCGCGTCGCAGCCCTCGGCCCGGGCGATCGCGACGAGCTGCTCGACGTCGAGGTACGGCGAGCGCTCGCCGGTGCGGCGCAGCGCGATCGCCCGGTCCCCCGCGAGCACGTGCGGGGCGTCGGGCGCCTCGTCCGGCGCGCGGACGACGACGGAGGCGACGCCGAGGCGACGCAGCGTCGCGGCGATCCGGACGGCGATCTCGCCGCGGTTGGCGATCAGCACGCGGCGGATCGGGTCGCGTCCGCCGAGCTCGGCGGTCGGTGCTGCGGCGGTCGCCGTCATCGGGCCCTCCCCTCCCGGGACGCTCATGCGGGCGCTCCCGCGTCGCGGTGCCAGTCGATCGGCCCGGCCACGAGCGTGTGCGAGCCCAGCGGGCGCCCGAGCACCGCCTGGACCGCGCGGCTCGCGTCCAGCAGCGCCGGCAGGTCGATGCCGGTCGCCACGCCCATCTCGTGGAGCATCGAGACGAGGTCCTCCGTGGCGATGTTGCCGGTGGCCCCCTTCGGGACGGGGCAGCCGCCCAGCTCGCCGAAGCTCGACTCGAAGCTCGTGCAGCCCGCCTCGAGCGCCGCCACGGCGTTCGCGAGCCCCTGACCGCGGGTGTTGTGGAAGTGCGCGGTGAGCAGCGCCCCCGGCAACGCGCGCGCCGCGTCGGCGAAGAACCGGCGCACCTGACGCGGGTTCGCCATCCCCGTCGTGTCGCCGAAGCCGATCTCCGTGACGCCCATCGCGGCGAGCTCGCCCGCGATCTCGCGCACCCGGGCGGGATCGACGTCGCCCTCGTAGGGACAGCCGAAGCTCGTCGCGATCACCGCCTCCACGTGCAGGCCCTCCGCCTGCGCCCGGGCGACGACCGGCGCGATCCCGGCGAGCGACTCGGCGACCGCGCGGTTGACGTTCTTGCGGTTGTGCGCCTCGGACGCCGAGAGGAACACCCCCACCTCGTCGAAGCGCTCCCGCAGCGGCAGCGCCCGGTCGAGCCCGCGCTCGTTCGGGACGAGGACCGAGCGCGACACGCCCTCCGGCACGTCGATCCGTCGCAGCACCTCCTCGGCGTCGGCGAGCTGCGGGATGACGTCCGGCCGGACGAACGACGTCAGCTCGATCCGGTCGATGCCGGTGCGCACGAGCCGGTCGATGAGCGCGACCTTGTCGTCGGTCGCGATCCGCTCGGGCTCGTTCTGGAAGCCGTCGCGCGGCCCGACCTCGCGGATGCGGACCGTGGGCGGCAGATCGTCGTCGGGCTGCTGGGGGACCATTGCTCCGCTGCTCTCCGTGGGCTCAGGCGGCGAGCAGGGCGCGCGAGATGACCATCTGCTGGACCTCGTCGGTGCCCTCGCCGATGGTGAGGATCTTCGCGTCCCGGTAGAAGCGGCACACGGGGTACTCCTCGATGTAGCCGTAGCCGCCGTGGATCTGGACGGCCTCCTCGGTGGCTCGCACCGCCAGGCGACCCGTGATCAGCTTGGCCTGTGCAGCGGTGAGGGTGAAGTCCTCCCCGCGGTCTTTCAGATCAGC
>JALRCL010000367.1 GCA_023268575.1 Patulibacter sp. | reverse complement strand
CCTGCTCCTTGAGCCAGTGCGCGAGCTTGCCCGCGAAGGTGGTCTTTCCGGCACCCTGCAGACCGGCGAGCATGATGACGGTGGGCGGGTTCTTGGCGAAGCGGATGCGCCGCGTCTCGCCGCCGAGGATGCCGACGAGCTCGTCGTTGACGATCTTCACGACCTGCTGCGCGGGGTTGAGCGCCTCCGACACCTCCGCGCCGAGCGCGCGCTCGCGGATCGCGGCGGTGAACGACTTCACGACCTCGAGGGCGACATCGGCGTCGAGCAGCGCGCGGCGGATCTCGCGGACCGTCCCGTCGACGTGGGCGGCATCGCCGGACCGGTACCAGCCGCCCTCGACGAGCGCCCCGGCCGTCTCCTCGTCGCGGTTCCAGTACCCGGCCATGAGGTTCGCGCCGCGGATCCAGATCTCCCCGGCCTCGCCGACGCCGGCCTCACTGCCGTCCGGTCGCCGGATGCTGACCTCGACCCCGAGCACGGGCCGGCCGGCCGACCGCAGCCGCGTGGCGTGGGGCTCCTCGCCGGCGCGTCCCCGGACGTGATCCTCCGGCGGCAGGAAGCTGACCAGCGGCGAGGCCTCCGTCATGCCGTACGCCTGCGCCCACTCGCAGGAGTCGATCGCCTCCATCACCTGCCGCAGGAGCTCGTCGGGCATCGGCGACGCGCCGTAGATCACCCGGCGGAGGCTCGACAGGTCGCGCGTGCGGACCGCCGGGTGGTTCACGATCAGGTTCAGCATCGTCGGGACCAGCAGCGTCCGCGTGACGCGCTCGGCCTCGATCGTCGCCAGCGTGAGCTCCGGGTCGAACGCCGGGATGATCACGTGCCGGCCGCCGAGGGCCGTGATCGCGTACGTCGAGCAGCCGTCGCCGAGATGGAACATCGGGGCCGCGTGGAGGTACGCGTCGTCCTCGCGGTAGCCCCAGGCGATCAGGACGTGCTTGGCGTTCTCGGTCAGGCTGCGGTGGGTGAGCATCGCCCCCTTCGGGAGGCCCGTCGTACCGCCGGTGTAGAAGATCCCCGCCAGCGTGTCCTCGGCGAGGTCGCGCGGCGGCTCGACGGCATCGGTCGCGCCGGCGAGCTCCTCGTAGGCCACGGCCCCGGCGGGCGCCTCGCCGTCGCCGGCGTAGATCACCGTCTCGATCGTCGACGACCCCTCGGCGAGCTCCGCGCCCAGCGGCGCGAACGCGTCGTCGACGATCAGCGCGACGGCCCCGCAGTCCTCGAGGATGAACGCGAGCTCCGCCGGGGCGAGCCGGATGTTCAGGTCGTTGATCACCGCACCGCCGCGGGGGATCGCGAACCACAGCTCGAGGTGACGGTGCGAGTTGAGCATCAGCATCGCGACGACGTCCCCCTCGCCCACGCCGAGCCGGCGCAACCCGGCGTCGACCCCGGCGACCCGGCGGGCCATCTCGCGGTAGGTCAGGCGAAGCGCCCCGTCGACGACCGCGGTGCGGTCGCCGTGGTAGCGCGCGGAGCGCTCGAGGATGGCGGCGAGGTTGGCGTGCATCGACGGCAAGCTCGCAC
>JALRCL010000360.1 GCA_023268575.1 Patulibacter sp. | reverse complement strand
GCGCGAGAACTGCCCCGAGGAGGCCTGCACCGCCAGCATCTTCGCGCGCACCAGGATGTCGGTGACGTTGGCCATCGCGCCATCCGCGATCTGCAGCAGGCTTCCGGCCTGCTTCGCGTTCACCGTGGCCTGCTCCATCGCCATGACTTCCGCCTTCAGGGCGGACCCGATGGCCTGCGACGCAGCGTCGTCCTTCGCCGACACGACGCGCGAGCCCGAGGACAGCTTGTTGAGCGAACTCGTGGCCGCGGCATCGGAGTTCTTCAGGTTTCGGTGGGCGATGTTCGCCGCGAAGTTGGAGATGACGTTCAATGCCATGTCAGGATCCTCGTCTGTGCAGGCGCGGGTTCAGTGGACGCCGCGCCGTCAGGACTTCAGGCGGCTGAGCTCGCGGAGCATCTCGTCCGCGGTGGTGATCGTCTTGACGTTCGCCGCGTAGGCGTTCTGCGTGACGATCATGTCGGTCATCTCGGCCGCGATGTCGACAGTCGACGCCTCCGTCGCGCCGGCGACGATGCCGCCTGCGGAACCGGTGTTAGCGCGGGAGAGGGTGAACGCGCCGGACGAGACCGTCGCGCGATAGCTGTTCCCGGAGATCGGGGAGAGCTGGTTCGGCGCGGCGAAGGTCGCGAGCGGCACCATGAAGGCGGGGCGCTGGACGCCGTTGGTGAACGTCATGTTGAGGAAGCCCGCGTTGTCGAGCGCGACGCTCGCCAGCCGGCCGAGTCCAGCGCCGTTGCCACGGACCTGCGCGACCTCGAACGTCTCGCCCAGCTGCGTCATGCCGGCGAGGTCGAGCGTGACCTGCGAGGGACCGGCCGTCGTGACCGAGGCGTCCCAGGTGATGTCGAGGGTCAGCTCCCCGCTGCCGGAAGAGGGCTGGCCCGTGCCGTCGAACCCGATCGCGAGCGGGAAGCCCGCGCCGAGCGTGCCGCTGGGCGCGCCCGACAGCGTCGGGCCGTCGATGTCCACGCTCCAGCCACCCGCTTCTCCCGTCTTCGTCCAGACGACGTCGAGGCGATGCGCGTTGCCGAGCGAGTCGTAGACGGTCGCCGGGGTGCGGAAGCCCCCGTGCGTGAAGAGGCCGACGTCGTCGAGCGCCGCCGACACCTCGAGCGTCCCGGCGCGCGCAGGATCGTCGTTGGGCGTCCAGTCGAGCGCTCCTCCCGAGGCGGCCTCCAGCCGCTCCATGACGTCGTCGATCGTCTCGCCGGCACGGGCGACGACCTCGAATGTCGCGGTGGTGTCGGCCGCTCCGCCGACCCCCGGGGTCGTCACGGCGAACGCCCAGCGCTCGCCGATCCTGGGCTGGCGGTCGGCGATCCGCAGCAGCGTGTGCGTCGGGTCGGCGGGATCGGCGACCATCGGCCCGGTCATGCCGTTGAAGACCGCGGCCTCGCGCGCGGCCGTGGGATCCGCCGGCAGGTTGGCCGTCACGCCGATGTCGCTGGTCGGGCTCGCCGCCGCCGTCACGCCGGAGATGGACACGGGCCGCAGGTCGCCCTCGGTCGCGCCCGAGATCGTCCCGTCCGCGGCGACCGGGAAGCCCATCAGGTACTTGCCGGCGCCGTTGCGCAGGAAGCCCATGGGATCGACGTCGAAGCTGCCGGCGCGCGTGAACTCGATGCTCGTCGAGGCGGGGTCGGAGCGGACGGCGAAGAACCCGTTCCCGGAGATCGCGGCATCCGTCGCCCTGTTGGTCACCTGGATCGTGCCCTGCGCGTCGATCTCGCGCCGCGGCCGCGCGAGCAGCGAGCCCGGCGCGTAGGCCGTCGCCATGGCGCTCTCGACCACCAGGGACGAGAAATCCATCTTGGTTGCCTTGTAGCCGGTCGTCCCGATGTTCGAGACGTTGTCCGAGATGGTCTGGAACTTCTTGGACTGTCCCGCGAGACCGGAGACGCCCGTGCTCATCGCGCTGAAGATCGACATCGCTGCGCTTCCTTCCGTCCCGTTACCTGATCGCGACCACGTCCTGCAGCGCGACGCTGCCGGTCGTGGTCCTGAGCTTCACGCCGTCCGTCGCGCGCTCGACGCTCGAGACGCGGACATTCGCCGTCGTGGCCACCGGCACGTCGATGCCGTTCACGCCACGTCCGACGACCTGGATCCTGTAGCTGCCGTCGGGCAGCGGCGCTCCCGACGGGAACCTCGGCGACATCGACACCGTGCGGTGCCCCGTCCCGGCCGGCAGGTCGCTGCGCGCCAGCACCGCACCCGATGCGTCGAGCAGCGAGGCGCGCAGGCCGCTCATGCCCGCGGGCACGTCGATGTCGAACGACGAGCCTCCGCCCACCACCTCGACCATCTCCGACCTGACCGACACGGTCTGCCCGGCCAGCGACGCCGCCTGCAGCAGGTTCGTGGATTCCTGGACGCTGACGCCACGCTCCACGGAGCGCGACATGTTCATCAGCTGCTCCACCTGGGAGAACTGGACGAGCTGCGCGGTGAATTCCTGCGTGCTCATCGGCGACATCGGGTTCTGGTTGGTCATCTGCGTCGTCAGCATCTTCAGGAAGGAGTCGAAGTTGCTGCCGACGAGCTTCTGCCCGG
>JALRCL010000333.1 GCA_023268575.1 Patulibacter sp. | reverse complement strand
CACCGACCCCGGGTCGGTCGCCTTCGAGGCGGTCCGGATCGGTCGGGAGATCGGCGCCGACGTCGTGATCGTCGACACCGCCGGTCGGCTGCACACCCAGCTGCCCCTCATGGAGGAGCTCGCGAAGGTCCGTCGCGTGATCGACAAGCAGTACCCCGGCGCCCCGCACGAGATCCTCCTCACCGTGGACTCCACGACGGGCCAGAACGGCCTGCGCCAGGCGAAGGAGTTCTCGCAGGCCGCGCCGGTCACCGGCATCGTGCTCACGAAGCTCGACGGCAGCGCGAAGGGCGGCATCGCGATCGCGATCGCGCAGGAGCTCGGGATCCCCGTGAAGCTCATCGGGATCGGCGAGGGCCTCGAGGACCTCCGCCCCTTCGACGCCACCGACTTCGCGACGGCGCTCATCCGTGCCGAGGACGACGCCCCCGCCGGATAGGCTCACGGCCGATGGATGACTGGATCGTCTGGCTCCTCGTGGCGGTCGGCTTCGGCGTCGCCGAGGCCCTGACGCTCTCGCTGTTCCTGGCGCCGTTCGCCGTCGGCGCCCTCGCCGGCACCGTGGCGTCGGCCGCCGGCGCCGACCTCCTGCCGTCGTCGGCGGTCTTCGCCGTCGTCACCGCGGTGAGCATGCTGCTCCTGCGCCCGGTCGCGCGGCGTCACCTGCGCCAGCCGTCGACGACGAGGACCGGCACCGACGCGCTCGTCGGCCGCACGGCGCTCGTCCTCCAGCCGCTCGGCGGTCCCGAGGGGCTCGGGCAGGTGCGCCTCGACGGCGAGGTCTGGACCGCGCGCACCGACGGGCTCGCCGAGATCCCGGTCGGCTCGACCGTCACCGTGCTGGAGATCCGCGGGGCGACCGCGGTGGTCACGGACTGAGGGCCGCGGGGACGGGGTCCCGCGCTCGTCGCGGACCGCTTCTCCGACGCCGCAGGGACGGATAGGGTGCGGCGGGACCGCACCCTCGACGCTGGGAGCCCCCGTGGCCGTCGCCATCCTGATCGTCCTTCTCGTCTTCGCGCTGCTGCTTGCCGCGAAGACCGTTCGCATCATCCCGCAGGCGCGGGCCGGCATCGTCGAGCGGCTCGGCCGCTACCAGCGGACGCTGCAGCCGGGCCTGCGGATCACCGTGCCGTTCATCGACCGGCTGCTCCCGCTGCTGGACCTCCGCGAGCAGGTCGTGAGCTTCCCGCCGAACGCGGTCATCACGGAGGACAACGTCTCGGTCGGCATCGACACGGTCCTCTACTTCCAGATCACCGACCCGAAGGCCGCCACCTACGAGGTCGCCAACCCGATGCAGGCGATCGAGCAGCTCACCGTCACGACGCTGCGCAACGTCATCGGCGGCCTGACGCTCGAGCAGACCCTGACCTCGCGCGACGAGATCAACGGCCAGCTGCGGACCGTCCTCGACGAGGCGACGGGCAAGTGGGGCATCCGCGTGGGCCGCGTCGAGCTCAAGGCGATCGATCCGCCCGGGACGATCCAGGAGGCGATGGAGAAGCAGATGCGGGCCGAGCGGGACCGGCGCGCGGCGATCCTCAACGCCGAGGGCGTCAAGCAGAGCCAGATCCTCACCGCCCAGGGCGAGAAGGAGTCGGCGGTCCTCAAGGCCGAGGGCGCGAAGCAGTCGGCGATCCTGCGTGCCGAGGGCGAGGCGAAGGCGATCAACACGGTCTTCGAGGCGATCCACGAGGGTCGCCCGGACCAGGAGCTCCTGAGCTACCAGTACCTGCAGATGCTGCCGGAGCTCGCCAAGGGCGAGGCGAACAAGGTCTTCGTCATCCCGTCGGAGTTCACGAAGGCGCTCTCCGGCATCGGCGGCGTGCTCGACAAGGCCCGGCAGGACGACCCGCCCGCCCCGCGGGCCTGACCCAGCGCGACGGGGCGGCGGCCCAGCGCCGTCGCCCCGTCGTCCCCGTTCCCGTGCGCTGGATCGAGCGCAGCATCCGCCTGCCCTTGCCGCCGGGCGACGCCTTTCCCCTGGCGGTCGAGCCGGGCACGATGTCGGACTGGCTCGTCCAGCTGCAGGAGGTCCGCCCTCGCGGGTTCCTCCACTTCCGTCCGCGCGTCCGGCACGGCGGCGTGCGGCTGGACCTCGACGTCGAGGTCCTGCGCGTCGCGGTCCCGGAGGAGGTCGAGGCTGCGGTCCGCTGGCGCGAGATCGACGGTCGGCTGCACCTGCTCCTCGTAGCGACCGAGGACGGGGGAACGCTCCTGACGCTCCGCGTCGGCCTCGTGCTGACGGGGGTCCTGCGGGGCGCCCGGCCGCTGATCCTCGCCGAGATCGCGCGGCTGCTGACGTGGGACCTGCGGCGCCTGCGCCGCCTGGCCGTGGCGGAGGCGCGCGGCGAGCGGCCGGACACCGGCGACGACCTGCCCGAGGACGCGCACGCGTCCCCGCACCGCGATCCCGCGGACGCCGGCTCCGGCCCGCGCGGCTCCGACGCCGGTCGGCGGTCGGGAACGGACGAGCCGGCCGAGCGCGCCGTGCTCGATCCCGCCGACGACGGGCCCGGCGCCCGGTCCGGCGAGGGGCCGGCACCGGACGCTCCCGCCGGCGGCGACGCGGACGACGACGCTCCAGCCTGAATCGAGGCCGCACGCGACGCCGGCGGTGGGCGAGCGCCGCGGCGCCGGGCTGCGCGGCGCCCCGCAACTCCCGCGCTCGCGGGCGGTTCTCGTGGCATGTCCCCCGACACCGCGCCCGTCCGGCGTGCGCTGCCCGCACTCGCCCTCCTCCTCCTGGCGGTCCCGGCCGCACCGGCCCTCGCCGCTCCGCCCGACGACGCCCTCGGCGCGACGGCCACCGGTCGGGCCGAGGCCTGGCTGACCCGCGACGGCGACCGGCGGGTCCTCGTCTACCGCGCGAGCCCGCGCAGCACGCCACGCACGATCGCGGTCCGCCTGCCGGCGCGCAGCTCCGCCGTCCCGCGCGAGGACGGCGACACCCTCGCGATCGGCACCGACGCCCAGGGCCGGCGGGTGATCGTCGTGGCCGGCGCCCGCGGGCTCGTGGCCACGCGCGTGAGCGGCAGGGCCCGCCTGCGCCGCGTCGGCGGCAGCACCGCGCGAGACACCCATCCGAGCGTGATGCGGGGGACGTACGCCGCCGCCCGCTTCGGCCCCGGCGACCGCAGCAGCGTCGTCGCGCTGCGCAACGGGCGGGCGAGCGCGCTGTGGGACAACCGGCGCTCGGGCACCGCGCAGGGCTGGTACGCGTTCGACACCGCCATCGGGCCCGACCGGTCCGTCCTCTTCACCGGTCGCCGCGACGGGGCCGCCAACGGCAGCGCGGGCGCCTTCGTCGTCCGTCCGGGGCAGGCGGTGCGGCGGGTCGTCGACAACCCGTTCGGGGACACGCGCAACGGCGACACGTGGATCGAGCAGCGCTCGCCGCGCGGGACGCGCGTGACCGTGGCGTCGACCTCCTTCGTCGAGTCCGACGACGACGATGCCGCGGCCGCCGCGGCGCCGGTCCGCCACGTCGTCTTCGCCCTGCCGAGCGGCCGCCGGGTGCGCAGCACCACGACGACGCCCTGATCGAACGCGCCAGGGTGCCTCGGCGTCGGTCGGGGCGTCGGTCCCACGCCCGGCCCGGGTGCGGGGGAGACCGCGCGGGCGGTGGGCCCCGCTCTGCGGGCGCGGGCGCGCCGCCCCGCCTGAGCGCGGGCAGGGCGGCGCGGCGCGGGTCGCCGTGAGACACTGGAGGACGCCGTGTTCGACGCCCTCTCCGAGAAGCTCCAGGCCACGCTCGACGACGTCCGCCAGCGCGGCACGCTCACCGAGGCCGACGTCAACGCGGCGATGCGCGAGATCCGCCTCGCGCTGCTCGAGGCCGACGTCAACTACAAGGTCG
>JALRCL010000302.1 GCA_023268575.1 Patulibacter sp. | reverse complement strand
CCGCGGCGTCCGTGCCGGCACCGGTCCTCGTGCGCGGCGGCGTCCAGCAGCGACAGCAGGCGGTGCAGCTCGTCGCGGTCGGCCTCGTCGAGGACGGCGACGAGGTCGTCGGCCGCCTCGTGGCGGGCGCGGAGCATCGCGGCCCCGCGCTCGCGGCCCGCGTCGGTCAGGTGCACGCGGGTGGAGCGGCGGTCGTCGGGGTCGGGACGTCGCTCGACGAGGCCCTCGCGCTCGAGGTCGTCGACGAGCGTCGTGACCGAGCGCGGCACGATCCGCAGGCGCTCCGCCAGGTCCCCCATCCGCTGCGACTCGCCCGTCCGCAGCAGCACGACGAGCGCCCGGGCGGCCGCGGGCGTCGTGCCGAAGGGCGCGAGCCGGTCGCGGGAGCGCCCGTGGATCCAGCGCGAGATCCGCGCGATGAGCTCCCCGGTGCTCGGCGGGGCGCCGTCGTCCCGCCGCGGCGGGTACGGGTACGGGCCGCGGTCGCGCTCACCGCCGCTGGCGGCGGTCGGCGGATCGGGGGCGACGGGCTCCACCCCTCCGACGATACCGGATGCGCCACATTATGAGTATGCCTCAGCATCTGCTAGATTGCTGAGCATGACTCAGGATCCCGGGCGGCACCCGGGGCCCGCACCGGCCGGCTGACGCGACGTCGCCCCGGGACGGGTCCGGGACCGCGGGCCGGGACGCACCACGACCCGGAGGTCCGCCCATGGCGACGCCCTTCCCCTTCGATCGACCTCCCGGCCCCGGCCGGCCCGGCGGCGCCCGCCCCGAGCGCCAGCGCGGCGACGAGCCCGTCGACCTGCGCCGGATCGCCCGCCTCTTCCGTCCCTACCGCGGCCGTGTCGCCGCGGTCGCGGGACTCATCGTCCTCACCGCCATCCTCGGGCTGGCGCAGCCGTTCCTCATCCGCGAGGCGGTCGACGTCGCGCTGCCGCAGCAGGACACCTCGCTGCTGACGCTGCTCGTCCTCGGCATGGTCGGCGCGGCGATCGTCGGCGCCGGGCTCGACGTCGGGCAGACCTGGCTCTCGAACATCGTCGGCCAGCGGGTGATGCACGACCTCCGGGCCGGGGTCTACGGGCACCTCCAGCGCCTCTCGCTGGCGTTCTTCACGCGCACGCGCAGCGGCGAGGTCCAGTCGCGGATCGCCAACGACATCGGCGGCATGCAGGGCGTCGTGACGTCGACGGTGACGAGCCTCGTCAGCTCGTTCACGACCGTCATCGCCACGCTCACCGCGATGATCGTGCTCGACTGGCGCCTCGCGCTGGCCACGCTCGTCGTCGTCCCGTTCTTCGTCTGGCTCGCCCGGACGGTCGGGCGCGCGCGGCGGCGGATCGTGAGCGTCCGCCAGCGCAAGCTCGCCGACATGTCCGCCGTCGTCGAGGAGTCGCTGTCGATCTCGGGCATCGTCCTGACGCGCACGATGGGCCGCTCGGCCGACCTCGTGCAGCGCTTCGACGGCGCCTCGCACGACGTCGCCGACCTCGAGGTCCGCTCCGCGATGGCCGGGCGGTGGCGGATGGCGAGCGTCCAGATCGCGTTCGCCGCGATGCCCGCCCTGGCGTACTGGATCGCCGGCTGGTCGGCGGCCAACGGCGAGGGGATCGTCACGATCGGGACCCTCGTCGCGTTCACCGCCCTGCAGACCCGCCTGCTCATGCCGATGGTCACGCTGCTGCGGCTGGCGGTCGAGATCCAGTCCTCGCTCGCGCTCTTCACCCGCGTCTTCGAGTACCTCGACACCCCCGTCGACGTCGTCGAGCCGGCCACGCCGGTCCGGCCGCCGTCGCTGGCGGCCGGGGCGCCTGCTGCGGGCGCCGTCGACGCCACCGGCAGGTCCGTCGCCGCGGGGGTCGCCGTGCGGTTCGAGGGCGTCTCGTTCGCCTACGACCCGCGCGCGGATCGCACGCTGGACGGGATCGACCTCGAGGTCCCGGCCGGGGCGACGGTCGCGATCGTCGGGGCGACGGGCTCGGGCAAGACGACGCTCGGGTACCTCGCCGCGCGGATGTACGACGTGGACGAGGGCCGGGTCACCATCGACGGCGTCGACGTCCGCGACCTCTCGGCCGACGACCGCGCCGCGCTCGTCGGCGTCGTCGCGCAGGAGACGTACCTCCTGCACAGCTCGGTCGCGGAGAACCTGCGCTTCGCGCGGCCCGACGCCACCGACGAGGAGCTCGTCGCCGCCGCGCGCGCCGCCCAGGTGCACGACCTGATCGCGGGGCTGCCCGACGGGTACGACACGGTCGTCGGCGAGCGGGGCTACCGGTTCTCCGGTGGCGAGAAGCAGCGCCTGGCGATCGCGCGGGCGATGCTGCGCAACCCGCCGGTCCTCATCCTCGACGAGGCGACGAGCGCGCTGGACACCCGCACGGAGCGGGCGGTGCAGGAGGCGCTCGAGCGCCTCGCGGAGGGGCGCACGACGATCGCGATCGCCCACCGGCTCTCGACCGTCCGGGACGCCGACCGGATCGTCGTCCTCGACCACGGGCGGATCGTGGAGTCCGGCACCCACGCGGAGCTGCTGGCGCTCGGCGGCCACTACGCGGCGCTCGTCGCCCGCGACGACGCGGACGCGGTCCTGCCGCTGGCCGCCTGATCGTCGGCCCGCGCGTCGCCGCGGGGTTCGCCCGCCGGCGGCCCGCGGGGCAGGGCCCGGCGGTCCGTGCGGGGCGGCGGAACGGCGTCGCTCGCCGGTCCGCAGCGCCGTCCGCGCCGGTCCGGTGACGTTCGCGCCGTCCCCGCGCCGGTGCCTCGACGCCGGGATGCCCCCGTGGGAGGATCGGCGCGTGCCCGAGCAGCTGTTCTTCACCGACTCCGACGAGTCCAACCACCTCATCGCGGCCGACCCCTTCGCGCTGCTCGTCGGCTTCCTCCTCGACCAGCGGATCACGGTCCAGAAGGCGTTCGACGGGCCGCGCGTCCTGCGCGAGCGCCTCGGCGCCTTCGATCCGCGCACCCTCGCGGAGGCCGACCTCGAGCCGGCGTTCCGCGAGGTCCCGGCCGTCCACCGCTTCCCGGGCTCGATGGCCCAGCGGGTCCACGAGCTCGCGGTGCACGTCCTCGAGCGCTACGACGGCGACGCCGCGCGCGTGTGGACCGACGCGCCCGACGCGGCGACGCTGAAGGCGAACATCCTCGCCCTGCCCGGATTCGGCGAGATGAAGGTCAAGTCGCTCGCCGCGGTCCTGCACAAGCGCTTCGGCGTCGCGGTCGCGGAGGAGCTCGTGCCGTGGCATCCGACGCTCGGCGACGTCGCCTCTCCGCAGGACCTCCTCGACTACCAGGCGGCGAAGAAGGTCCACAAGCAGGAGTGGATGCAGGCGCAGCCGCCCGCCGCGGCCCCCCGTGGCTGATCCGCGCGCCGCGGACGATCGCCGTGGCAGGATCGTCGAGGACCCACGGCCGACCGCACCGCCGCGCTACCGCCGGCCGCCTGGCAAGGTCGGTCGCTCCTGGCGCGCGGAGGACGTGCTCGACGGGGCCTTCTTCCTGCTCGGCGCGGCGCTCGTGGCGTGGCTGGCCTGGATCGTCGCCACGCGCGAGCTGACCTTCTCGCCGACCGCCGTCGGCGCCCTCGTCGTCCTCTGGCTCCTCCTGGCCTACGTCGGCCTGCCGCGCCTGCAGGAGGCGCTCGCCCGCGTATACGTCCCGGACTACTTCATCGGCCGCGCGGTGACCGACATCGGCGTCCTGGGCGATCCGGTGAACCTCGCCGTCGACGGGGACGAGCCGGCGATCCACGCCGCGATGACGCGCGCCGGCTGGACGCGCGCCGACGAGGTGACGCTCCGCTCCTCGTGGGGGATCGTCGTCTCGGCGGTGCTCCGCCGCTCCTACCCGGGGGCGCCGGTATCGCCGTTGCTGCTCTTCGGGCGCCGGCAGGCGTTCGCGTACGAGCAGGAGGTCGACGGCAACGCGGCGCAGCGCCACCACGTGCGGTTCTGGCCGGTGCCCGACGGCTGGGTGCTCCCGGGCGGCTACCGGGTCGACTGGCTGGCGGCAGCGACCTACGACCGCGCCGTCGGCCTGTCCGCCTTCACGCTGCAGGTGACCCACAAGGTCGACGCGGACGTCGACGTCGAGCGCGACTTCGTCGTGGCGAGCGTGCGGTACGCCGACCCCGACGTCGGGCTCCGCGCGATCGACGACTTCTCGACGGCCTTCAGCGCCCGCAACGGCGGCGGCGACCTCGTGCGCACCGACGGGCAGCTGCCGGTGCTCGACCTCACCGCGATCGCGGCCGGCGCGCCGGCGCCGTCCCCGGCCGCGCCGCTGGCTGCGCGTCGCCTGCCGCCGCCGATGCTGCTGCTCGCCGGGCTGCTCAGCGCCTCGAAGGCGGGTCTCGCCCTCGGCGGCCTCCTCGTCGTGGCGCTCGGCGGGTCCACGGGGCGCTGGCTGCCCGACGTCTCCGGTCCCCAGCAGGTGCTGCTCGGGGCCGGGGCCGCGCTGATCCTCGCGCTCTGGGTGCTCGTGCTGCGCCGGGGCCGCGCGGCGCGCACGCTCCTCATGGCCGTTTGCGCCGGCGAGGCGATCGCGCAGCTCGCGGCGCTCAGCGACGACGGCCGGGTCAGCCTGCTGGTGCTCGTGACGTCGGGCATCGCGGTGCTCGTCCTCATCGCGGTCAGCTCGACGGCCGCGCGGCGGTGGACCGCCGAGGGGGCCGACGCGTCCCGCTCGTGAGGCCCGACGGAGGCCGCTCATCGGCCCTCGGCGAGCGCCGGCGCGCCAGGCTCTCGCGGAGAGTGGGTACGTCGCCGGTCGCGGCCGAGGCGAGCGCGGAGACTGGCCGCCATGCGCCTTCGCGTCGCCCTTCGCCGCTCATCCCCGCTCCGTGCGCTCGCCCTCGCGCTGCTCGCGTGCCTCGCCGCCGCGACCGGAGCCACGGCGGCCCGGGCGGCGGACCTCACCGGCACGTGGGACCTGCCGAGCGGCTCGGTGGCGCAGCAGCAGTGGACCTTCACGAGCGGCACCGGGACCCTGGCGGGCGAGGGCAGCGGCGGTCCGTACACGTGGCCGATGGCCGGCACGCTCAGCGGCGACGCCGTCCAGATCACGACCGCGTACCGCGGCTCGAGCTACACGGCGTACTTCGTCGGCACCGTGGCGGCGGACGGCGCCACGATGTCCGGGACCTGGGACACGGGGAGCTACGCGGCGGCCCAGGCGTCGGCGAAGACGTGGATCGCGCGCCGGCGCGGCGGCCCGCCGTCGCCTCCCGACCCCGGCCCCGGCCCGACCGATCCCACCCCGACCGACCCGGGCCGTCACGCCACCGGCACCCAGGTCATGTGCAACCGCGGGCCGAACCCCGGCGACGACTCCGTCTGCACGGCGACCGTCGGGGACGGGGACGCGGCGCCGACCCAGCCGACCGGCGAGGTCGCGTTCGCCACGCGCGACGGCGGCACGTTCCGGACCGGGGATCGCTGCGTCCTGCAGCCGACCGCGAGCTCGCCGACCGTGGCGTCCTGCGCCGTGCGCTACGTGCCGCCCGCGGGTGGCGGCTTCCCGGACGTCGTCGCCGCCTACCAGGGGGATCCGACCCACGCGCCGTCCGTCGGGACGACGCGGCTCCTCTCCGCCGCGATCTTCGGCCTCGCCGACGGCACGCCGATCACCCCCGACACCTGCGCGGCGACGGCGGGCGCGGCGACCCGGGCCTCCGGTCGGGCGGCCGCGCCGCGCCTCCAGCAGAGCAACCCGCTGCGCAACCCGGTCGCGGGCGTCGGGGACTACGTCGCGTTCTGCGCCTCGAACCTCGCGCATCAGGCGTGGGGCGGCCTCGTGCGGACCGGCCAGGCGGTCGGGACCGTCGCCGGGGGCGCCCTCAGCGTCGGCGGCGTCGTGGTCGCGATCGCGGACCCGGAACCGGTCGGCAAGGCCGTCGGCGTCACGGCAGTGGGCGCCGGTCCCGTCGTCGCCTACGGGTCGATCCGGGTCGGCGAGAGCCTGATCGAGGCGAACGACCGCGCCCTGGCCGATCCGCCCGACCCGCGGTACCGCACCGTGGTGCGGGTCGCGAAGCCGCGCGCGATCGTGGTGCGCCGCGGCGGCGCGGCCGGTCGGCGCCTGGCGACCCTCGCCGCCCGGCAGGCTCGCGTGGCCGCGCTCGCCCGCGCGTTCGGTCAGGCGATCGACAAGGCCGGCGGGGCGAAGCAGGCCAACCAGCGCGTCTACGTCGGACGCCAGACGCGCGCGGCGATCGCGTTCGCGGGGCAGCTCGCCGCCGAGCTCGGTCGCCTGGAGCGGGCGACGACGCGCGCGGCGTCCGCGCTGCGCAAGGTCCGCGGGGCGACGAGCCGCGTCAGCGCGGCGCGGATCGCCAGCGGCAGGGCGCGCCTCGCCAAGCGCGTGCCGACCCGCCTGTCGCGGTTCCTGCGCAAGGCGGGGTGGAGCGCGGCGGACGTCGGCCTGCTGCGCCGCGCCGCGCGCCGCACCGCGTCGGCGGGCGCCGCGCCGGCGAGCGCGGCCGCGGTCATCACGGACCCGACGACGCTGCGGCTGTACCGCCAGACGGCGCTGGCGATGCGCTACTTCTCGGTCGTCCCGGCGGTCCGGGCCGACGCGGCGCTGCGCTGACGCGGCGCCGCCGGGAAGACCGGCCGGGATCGCACCCGATCGGCGGCGCGTGGCCCCTCGGGCGCCGTCGCGCGCCAGTGGCGCGGCGCATCCCGAGCCGCGGGACCCCCGGCTCACGCCAGTGGTTCCCGACGCGGCACCCCGGGAACGTCGGCGAGCACCGACGTCGTCCGCGCCGGCGCGGACGACGTGGACCGCCGCGGAGGC
>JALRCL010000257.1 GCA_023268575.1 Patulibacter sp. | reverse complement strand
CTCGGCCAAACGGCCGGGGCCGGATTCGCCCTCGGCCAGCGGACCATCGTTCGGCCCCACCACGTGCACACCGCGCCCGCGCAGCGTGGCCAGATTCGCCTGGGTGGCGGGGTGCTGCCACATCCGGTGGTTCATCGCCGGGGCCACGAGGACCGGACCGTCGGCGGCGAGGTAGGCGGAGGTGACGAGGGAGTCCGCGCGCCCCTGCGCGAGCGCGCTGATCGTGTTCGCGGTCGCCGGCGCGACGACGTAGGCGTCGGCGGCCTCGACGACCGCCAGGTGGCTGATCGGCTCGTGCGCCGGCACGGGATCGCCGGGGAACGCGCCGCGCAGCGGGTCCGGCTGCCACTCGTCGACGAGGACCGGGGCACCGGTGATGGCGCGGAACGTCTCCGGCGCGACGAACCGCTGGCTCGCGGGCGTCTGCAGCACGCGCACGGCGTGGCCGGCGCCGGTGGCCAGCCGGACCAGGTGAACGGCCTTGTAGGCGGCGATCCCGCCGGTGACCCCGAGCAGCAGACGTGCCATCGACCGGGAGCCTACGCGGCGGCGCCCCGCGGACCGACGGCGGGCGGCGCGCTGCATCCGCGCGGCCGTCGGGTCCTGGAACGACGACGGGCCGCCCGGAGGCGGCCCGTCGGCAGGTTCCCGGTGGTGCGGCTCAGCGGTACCGGTAGGAGATCTTGCCCGCGGCGACTTCCTCGAGGGCGATCGTGAGGTAGTTCTTCGACGCCGTCTCGACCATCGGCGGCGGGAACTCGTCGAAGGCCCCCTCGCCGAGGTTGTGGTAGTAGGCGTTGATCTGCCGCGCGCGCTTGGCCGCGACGAGGACCGACGCGTAGTGCGAGTCGACGTTGTCGAGCAGCTGGTCCATCCGCGGCGAGATCATCCGAACCAGTGTAGCGGGCCGCCCGATGGCGCCCCGGCGTGCCCGTGACCCTGCCCTGATCCCGGCTCAGCCGGCGGTGGCGGCAGCGAGCTGCTCGCGCACGATCCCGACGAGCCGCTCGGTGGTGGCGTCGAGATCGTCGTTGACGAGCAGGTGGTCGAACTGCTCCTGCTGGCGCAGCTCGCCGCGGGCGACGTCGAGCCGCCGCTCGATGACGTCCGGATCGTCGGTGCCGCGCCCGGCGAGCCGCTCGCGCAGGACGTCGAAGCTCGGTGGCGCGACGAAGACCTGCACGGCCTCGGGCATCGTGCCGCGGATCTGCTGCGCGCCCTGGACCTCGATCTCCAGCACGACGGGCGCGCCGTCGGCGAGGTGCCGGTCCAGCTCGGAGCGCAGGGTCCCGTAGCGGCGGCCGGCGTACTCGGCGTGCTCGACGAACGCGCCGTCCTCGACCTTCCGGTGGAAGGTCTCGTCGTCGAGGAACCAGTAGTCGCGACCGTCCTGCTCGCCCGCGCGCGGCGCGCGGGTCGTGGCGGACACGCTCAGGCGCAGCTCCGGGACCGCCGCGCGGAGGCGACGGATGAGCGTGCCCTTGCCGACCCCGGAGGGGCCGGTGATGACGAAGACGCGCGCCACGCCCCGGGGTCAGCCGCGCGGCTGCCGGAGCGCGTGGACGAGCTCGGCGCGCTGGCGCGGCGTGAGCCCGCCGATCGTCTTCGACGCCGAGATGCGGCACTGGGCGAGGATCTTCCCCGCCCGGACGCGGCCGTACTTCGGCACCGCCAGGAGCATGTCCATGACCTTCGCCGTCTCGAGCCACTCTGGCGGCGACTCGAGGAGCCGGTCGATCGACTGGCGCCCGGCCTTGAGGTCCCGCTTCAGCGCGGCCCGCTTCGATCGCACCTCGTTGGCGCGCTGCAGCGCGTCCAGCCGCTGGTTGAGCGACCGCTCCGGAGTGGTGACGGAGGACTTGGACGGAGCGTTGGCCGGGGACGACATCGGTCGGCGAGTCTACCCCCCGATCGGCGTCGGCGCGGGCCGTGTTCGGCAACTCACCTCGACCTGAAGTCGAGGTCAAGGGAACTGGAGCGGAGGACGGGCCCGCCGCGCGGCGGCAGCGGCCGCCGGCGCGTACGGCGCCCATGGCACGATGTCGCCCGTGTTGTACGAGCGAACGGTCCGCCCGCTGCTCTTCTCCCTCGGCGGAGGCGACCCCGAGGTCGCCCACGCCCGGACGGTCGGCGGCCTCGCCCGGGTGTCGCGTCGACCGGCGTTGCTGCACGCGATCTCCCAGCTCAGCGGTCCACGGACTCCCCGCACGGTGTTCGGCGTTCGGTTCCCGGGCGTCCTGGGGCTCGCCGCCGGTGCCGACAAGGACGGCTCGGCGCTCCCCGCCTGGGGCGCGCTCGGCTTCGGGTTCGTCGAGGTCGGGACCGTCACCGCCCTCCCCCAGCCCGGCAACCCGCGTCCCCGCCTCTTCCGCCTTCCGGCGAGCGAGGCGGTCATCAACCGGATGGGATTCAACAATGCGGGGGCGAGCGCGCTGGCGGAGCGACTGTCGCGCCTGCCCGGCCCGGGGGCGCGGCGTATCCCCCTCGGGATCAACCTCGGCAAATCCAAGGCGGCGTCGCTCGACGAAGCCACGGCGGACTACCTTACGAGCTTTGGGCTCCTCGCGGACCACGCCGATTACCTGGTCCTCAAGGT
>JALRCL010000178.1 GCA_023268575.1 Patulibacter sp. | reverse complement strand
TTCGGCCAAGCCCCAGCCGCGCTCGTCGATCCGGTCGGCGAGCCAGAAGGTCACGAGATCCGCGTCGGGGGCGACGTGCGCCCCGTGGATCTCCACGTCGTCGCCCGGGTTGGCGAGCACGACGAGGTCGCTCCCCGCGTGGTCCAGCAGGCCACGGGCGAGCTTCGCCCCGCCGGTCCCGCCGGCGAGGACCACGACCGCCCCGGAGGTCACTCGATCCCCGTGATGCGGATGCCGGCGTGCGTCTTGTGACGGATGTTCACGCCGATCAGCATCGCGGTGAGCGACTCCGCGATCCGGGACTGCTCGAGTCGGCCGCCGTCGACGGCGCGCAGACCGTCGATCACGGACAGGAGCTCGATGACGACCTGCTTGTCCGCCTTGCGGTCGCCGCAGATCAGCGTGTCCTGGTCGAGCGGGTGCTCGAGGTCGGCCAGGAGGTCGGCCGACAGGGTGTGCAGGCCCGAGACGACGCGCACGCCCTTGGGGACGAGGGACTGCGCCTGCTGGGCGGCGGAGCCCTGCCAGACGCCGATCAGCTGGGTCGGCTTGCCGCCGATGGCGGGGGCGAGCGGCACGGTCGCGTCGAGGACGATCTGGTCCTCGCGCAGGACCTCGGCGAGCCCCTTGAGGGTCGCGGCCTGGCTCGAGAACGGGACGGCGAGCACGACGACCTGCGCGGCGGCGGCGGTCGCCTCGTCGTTGGCGAGGCCCCGGATGTCGCCCCCCGGAACGGCGCCGAGGGCGCGGTGCGCGGCCTCCTCGGCGCGTGCGGCGTCGCGTGACCCGATGATCACCCCGGTGCCCGCATGCGCGAGCCTGAGGGCCAGCCCGAAGCCGAGCTGACCGGTTCCACCGAGGATCGCAACGGGACCGGGCACGACGGGGGAGTATAGGAGGGGTCGATGCTCGTTCGTCCTCACCGCGGGAACACCGTCGGCGCAGCCGCCGTCGTGCTTGCGGCGTTCGTCGTCGAGGCCGAGCTGCGCCTGGATCTCCCGACCGCCGCGCGGCTCGGGCTGACGGCGGCGCTCGCGCTCCTGACGGGCGTGCTGGCCTGGGGCTCCCCGCGCGAGGCGCCCCGCCTGCGCGCCTATCAGGAGGTCCTCCACGCGCTCAGCGGACTGGCGCTCGTCGCCGCTGCCGCGCACCTGACGCTGCTCGTCGCGCCCCACGCCGAGGCGGCCCTCGTCGTCGCCGTGGCGGCGGCCGCCGGCGTGCCGTGGGTCAGCCTGGCGGTCGCGCGCGGGTCGGTGCTCTCGCTGCTCGTGCGCGCGGTCCTCGTGGCCGTGACGCTCGCCGCCGCCGCGGTCGCGGCCGCCGCCCGGGACGCCCCGCTGGACGTCCTGCGGTGGGCGCTGCTGGCGATGGCGCTCGGGCTCGTGCCGGCGATCCTCGTGCGCCTGGACCACCGCTACCGCGAGGCGGTCGTGCTGGCCGACGTGCTCGCCGCGGTGGCGATCGCCCTCGGCGCGAGCTTCCTGCTGCCCACGGTGGCCGCGCTGCGCGATCCGCTCGGGCTGCCCGCCGAGCCGGGCGGCGCGGCGTGGGGGTGGGAGGCCCTGCTCCTGAGCCTCGGGTTCGTCCTCGTCGGGCTGTCCTCGGCGGTGCGCGAGCAGGGCCCCGGATGGCTCGGCGCGATCGCGCTGCTCGTGGCGCTGGCGGTCGTCGCCGACGGCGGCGACGGCCTGCTCGGGTGGCCGCTGCTGCTGCTCGGCGTCGGCCTGCTGCTGCTCGTCGTCGGCCTGCGACCGGTGCGCCACGCCGTGCGCGACCCCGACGACGTCGCCGGACGGCCGGCGGCCGAGCCGGTCCCACTGCCGCGGCGGCCGGTCCTGCTGCCGCCTCCCGAGGACCGTTGACCTCTTCCGCCGACCCGTCGGCCGCTGCGACCCTGGGCCCGCTCCGCCCGCGCGCGCGGCGTGGATCAGGCGTCGTCGCGCCGGTGGACGTCGCGCGCCGTCGCCTGGTCGCGCGGGCGCAGCACGATCCGGTCGAGGCTCACGTGCGCGGGCCGCGTGACCGCGAAGGCGATGACGTCGGCGACGTCGGCGGCCTCCAGCGGGGTCATGCCGCGGTAGACCTCCGCGGCGCGGTCCTCGTCGCCGTCGAAGCGCACGACGGAGAACTCCGTCTCCACGGCGCCGGGGTCGATCTCGATCACGCGGATCGGCCGGCCGAGCAGCTCGAGCCGCAGCGTCCGGTTCAGGGCGTCGACGGCGTGCTTCGCCCCGGTGTAGCCGGCGCCGCCGGGGTACGTCTCGAACGCCGCGATCGAGCCGACGTTCACGATCCGCCCGTCGCCGGAGGCCTCGAGCGCCGGCAGCAGCGCCTGGGTCACGCGCGCCAGTCCGACGACGTTCACCTCGTACATCGCCCGCCAGCGCTCCAGATCGGCGTCGGCGATCGGCTCCAGACCGCTGGCGCCGCCGGCGTTGTTCACGAGCACCGCACAGGGACCGGCCGCCGCGGCGAAGGCCGCCACCGAGGCCGCGTCGGTCACGTCGAGCGGGTGGGCTCGCCCGCCGATCTCGCCGGCGATCGCCGCGATCCGGTCGGTCCGCCGCGCGCCGAGCACGACGTCGAAGCCGTCCGCGGCCAGGCGGCGCGCCGTGGCGGCGCCGATGCCGCTGGAGGCACCGGTGACGACGGCGACGGGGCGCTGCGCATCCTGGGTCATCGCCCCGGTTCTACCAGCGTGCCGGCGGGGTGCCGTCGTGGCTGGGATAGCGTGGCCGCCGATGAGCACCGACGAGCTGTTGTGGTCCGGCGCGAGCGCCCAGGCGGCGGCGTTGCGCGAGGGAGCGGTCACTGCGCCCGAGTTGCTGGAGGCCGTGCTCGCCCGGCTCGCGGCGGTCGAGCCGCAGCTCAACGCGTTCCGGCGCGTCGATGCCGACGGCGCGCGGGCGGCCGCGCGCGCGGCCCAGGAGCGCCTGGACGCCGGGGAGCGGACGCCGTTGCTCGGCGTACCGATCGCGGTGAAGGACGACGCCGACGTCGCGGGCGATCCGACCGGCTTCGGCGGCCGGGCGCAGTTCCCGCCGCCGACCGCCGACGCGGCGTTCATCGGGCGGCTGCGCGAGGCCGGGGCGGTGTTCGTGGGGCGCACGAACGTGCCGGAGCGCTGCATCTGGCCGTTCACGGAGACGCTGACGCGGGGCGCCACGCGCAACCCGTGGTCGCTGGACCACACGCCCGGCGGCTCGTCGGGCGGCAGCGGCGCAACCGTCGCGGCGGGCGTCGTGGGCCTGGCGACCGCCTCCGACGGCGGCGGCTCGATCCGGATCCCGGCGACGTTCTGCGGGCTGCTCGGGCACAAGCCCACGCGCGACCTCGTCCCGCTGGACCCGGTCGAGGAGGTCTGGAACGGCCTGAGCGTCTATGGCGCGCTGTCGCCGACGGTCGCCGACACCGCGGCGTTCCTCGACGTCTGCGCCCGCGACGGCGACCCGGCCGAGGGGCCGCCGGCGGGGTCCTACCGCGCCGCGGTCGCCACCGATCCGGCACCGCTGCGGATCGCGCTGGCCTGGCGCGGGCCGGCGGGCCCGTCGCCGATCGAGCGCCGCCGTCGCGCGGCGGTCGCCGAGACGGCCGAGCGCCTGCGGGGCCTCGGCCACGAGGTGGTCGAGCGCGAGCTGCCGATCCCGCCGGCCGCGGTGCCGGCGTTCCTCGTGCGGTTCCTGCGCGGCGCGGCCGACGACATCGCGACGCTCCCGCACCCGGAGTGGCTGGACCGCCGCAGCCGCGGCATGTGGCGGATGGGCCGCGCGATCCCCGACGGGCTGCTCGAGCGGGCGAAGGGCTTGCACGCGCGGGTTGCGCGCGACCTGCTGGCGTTCTTCGACGACGTCGACGTCGTGCTGCAGCCCTCGCTCGTCGGACGGCCGTGGCGGATCGGTGCCTTCCAGCGCCGTGGCGGCCTGACGACGACCCTCGCGGTCGCGCTCCGGCTGCCGACGTTGCCGGTCTGGAACGCGCTCGGCTACCCGGCCACGAGCGTCCCGGTCGGCCTCGACGACGAGCGGCTGCCGATGGCCGTCCAGCTCGTCGCGCCGCCCGGCGAGGATCGCCGGCTGCTGGCGCTCGCTGCGCAGCTCGAGCGCCAGGACCCGTGGTCGGCGCGCCGCCCGGCCGCGGTCTGAGCCGCGAACCGCCGATCGTCGGGCCCCCGCCGGGACCGGCCGATCGGCCCCGGGTGGGCGGCGCGGTCACGGCCTGGAGACCGGCCCGCCCGCCGTCCTTGCCACGATGCAGGGGATGAGCACCCCGGCCGCCGCCGATCACGACCTCGACGAGCTGCTGGACGTCGCGCTCGACGCCGCCCGCGCCGGGGCCGCCGAGCTGCTCTCCCGCGCCGGCGACATCGGCGCCCTGCGAATCGACACGAAGACCACCGCGACCGATCCCGTGAGCGAGGCCGACCTCGCGAGCGAGCGGGCGATCCGGGCGGTCCTCGCCGAGCACGTCCCCGACGACGGGATCGTGGGGGAGGAGGGCGACGACGTCCACGGCACCACCGGCCGCCGCTGGATCGTCGACCCGCTCGACGGCACGGTGAACTTCCTCTACGGCGTGCCGCAGTGGTGCGTGAGCGTCGCCTGCGAGGGCCTCGTCGGCGTCGTGTTGGATCCGCTGCGCGGCGAGACGTTCGCCGCGACCGCCGACGGCCGCGCGACGCTCGACGGCGTGCCGCTCGTCCCGCGCGACCCGTCGGTGGAGCTCGGCCACGCGCTCGTGCTGACCGGGTTCGGCTACGACGCGGAGGTCCGCCGCACGCAGGCGACGATCGCCGCCCGCGTTCTGCCGCGCGTGCGCGACCTGCGCCGTGCCGGCGCGGCGGCGCTGGACCTCGCGTGGGTCGCCGCCGGTCGCGGGGACGCGTTCTTCGAGTACGGCGTGAAGGCGTGGGACACCGCCGCCGGCGAGGTGCTCGCGAAGGCCGTCGGCCTGGAGGTCGTCCGTCTGGAGCCGTTCGGCCCGCTGCAGCCCGGGATCCTCGTCGGCCCGTCGGGCCTCGTCGCGGAGCTGCGCGAGCTCGTCGCCGAGCCGCCCGCCTGACCCGGGAACCACCGACGATCGGCGGGCGACCCGCGGACCGGCCGGATCCGGTCGGCGCCGAGCTCCACCGACGATCGGCGCAGCCTCGGCGTCGGGGACCACGACGGTGCCCGGGCCCGCGGTGACGACGGTCGGGAACCATCGGATCCTGTGGCGCCGGCGCCGGTCGGCCCAGCTGGTGCCGTGGCGCGGCGGCGGCCCGCGCCGCACGGCGCGGCGGGGAAGTACCCGGAGTGGGATTCGAACCCACACGCCCTCGCGGGCAGCGGATTTTGAGTCCGCCGTGTCTACCGTTCCACCATCCGGGCGGGATGGCCGGGCCGGGGCCCGGCGAGGGATCCTAGAACGCGAACCGGCCCACGCGGGGCCGGGGTGCTGCCGAGCGCGACCGCGGGGCGGTCGCGCGGGGCGCCGGTCAGGCGGGCAGCGGCTGTCCGTTGCCCGGGTTCGAGCGGATGCCGTCGTCGCCGGGGCCGACCTCGTGCTCGACCTCGGTCTGCCAGTTCTGCGAGAAGCCGATGATCGAGACGACGATCACGACGATCTGGGCGAGGAGGATGAGGATCGTCACGAAGCCGAGGTCCGCGGACAGCGACGCCTCGTTGAACCCGTCCTGGTCACGCGCGTACCAGCCGTCGATCGACACGAGCGCGAAGATCCCGATGAACGTCGCGAGGCCCGCGGCCATCGGCAGCACGCCGCGGCTCCAGCGCAGGACCTGGACGATGAAGATGACGTTCACGGCCATGAACACGACCTGGATCGACTTCGCGTCCTGGAGCAGGTCCCAGCCCTTGACCGTCACGATGCCGATGAGGATCGTCGACACGAGCAGCGCCGCGACGACGAGCACGCGGGTGAGCTTGCTCGAGCTCTTCTCGCGATTCGGCCATTCGATGATCGTCTGCGGCGGCATTGCGAGGGCGAGCCTACACTCCCTGGCGGCGCCGCCGCAGGCGGATTCGCTGGATGGCGCGCCGCCGCGGGTGTGGTGGAATCGGTAGACACGCCGGCCTTAGGAGCCGGTGGCCCTGAGCCGTGCGGGTTCGAGTCCCGCCGCCCGCATGCGGCGCGTTCTAAGAATCGCTCTAGAACACGCCCCGTGATCGAGAGGGCGGCCGCCCGGACCGCCGGATCGGCGCTCGAGCGCTGATCGCGGGCCCGTCGAGGGTCTCTGAACGGTGTGGCGGACGCCTATCGTGCGGCTGATGCCCGAACGCGAGTAGGGGCCATCCTCGTGGCCCCTGCGGCGTCTTCGCGATGGGTGGGCGGCCGGGCCGGCTTGGGCCCGGAGGTCCCCGGTGGTCCGTGCCCGCCTGGTCCGCCAGCACCCCGAGCGCGCCGAGCAACTGCTTACCGCCGGTCAGATAGAGCGGCACATGCACTGGGACGAGGCGCTGAGCACCGCCGAGCTCGAGCCGCGCCCGAGGGTCGAGGAGCGCAACGCGGTCAGCCGATCGCTTGCCATGAGCGCCGGCAAGGCCTACGCGCTCTTCGTCCGCCACCACGGCAAGTGGCCGACCCTGCAGGTGCTCGCCACCTACTTCCGGCAAGCCGGCTTGGCGCTGCCTCGCGTGCAGGACGTCGGCGTCCCGGCAGCGATGCCGAGGCCCAGAAGCTCCTCGCCAGGGAGGACATCCCAGTCCCCGGTGAGGACGAGGCATCAACGACCCCGCCGCGCAGTTCGCCGTACCACTGCCCGACGCGGGCACGCTCAGCCGCAGCGCACGCCGCGCCGACCACGAGCGGTGCGTGCGCGGCCTGATGATCTGGCGGAGCAGCTCGAGCGGCGCGACGCACACGGTCAACGCGCCTACCGCGCCTTCTCCGTCGGCAAGCCCGACTGCCCGCCGCCGGCCTCGTTCAACCGCAACGGCCTTCCGGGAATCGAAGCGCTGCGCGCCGAGGCCGAGCGCCGACTCGCGGCCGGCGAGACGCCATGGACGACCGGCATCACGGATGCTGGCAAGTCATTCACTTCTACGGCGGGTGGCGGGACCATCGGGCGGTGCCCGCACGGTCGTAGCCCTGCGTCTCCGCGCTGCGAGCGGAGCTTCTAGCCGCCCGGGACGGCGACGACGAGCGCACCACCGATGGGCTGATCCGTGCGTTCGCCCAGCGCGCCGCGATCGCGCTCGTTGCCCGCGACCTCAATGCGGTCAGCTGGCTGCGCGCGCGGGCCGTTCGGCTGCACCGCCGCGCCAGCTCAGCTTCCACGGCGGCCGCCCCGCCGGCAGCGCTCAGGACCAGTTGGCGCTCCTCGACGTCATGTTCGGCGCGGCTCAGACAGGCGAGTTCATGCGTCGCGGCCAAGCCGGTGTTGCGCGATGAGGTTCTGCAAGAACTCGAGCAGGGCCCGCGCCGGCCGAGGGATCTTGCCACGCGGTTCAGCTGCGACCGGTCCCAGATGTCGCGTGCGATGCGGGCTCTCGAGGATGCGCGACTGGTACAGCGCGTGCCATGCCCCCCGCGTGCGGGAGACCGACGGGCCCTGTGGTACGCGGCCGTGTGACCGCGGGCCTCGGCGAGGTGGGCATGGCCGAACTTCGCGTCAAAGAGGTGGATCGGCGCGGCGCCACGGAGTGGCCTCGTCCACGCGGCAGGACCTCGCAAGGGCCGGCACGCGCCGGCCCTTGCCGTGGAGCACGGCCGTCGCCGCGCCACGAGCCGAAGCAGCAGCCTGTGGCCACCCTGGCTCGCGGTCACGTGGTCGGAGAACCGCAGCAAGGTCCTCGTGAACGAGCGTGGGTCCCGTGGGGCCCACGCCACAGGCGGAGCGCTGGGCCGCTGCACGCCGCTGGCAGCGCGGTCCCACCCCTAGGCACGCGAGCGGGCCGGGTGCGCGGGAGCCTTAGCACATCCTGCCTTATTCCGTCCTATGGTCGCCCTAGAGTTGTTAACCCGCGAAAGGCGCTCGAGATGGCTGACGACGAGATCACGGACGACCACGACCCGGACGACCGCGACGACGAGGAGACTGCCTCCGGCAACGGCAGCACGAAGCCGAAGACCCGCCGCCGGCGCAAGCAGCGCCCGTTCCCGGCATCGAGCTTCAAGCAGGCCTGCGAGCTCGCCGAGGCGATGCTCGAGATCGGCGGCGGCGCCCGCGAAGTCCGCCGCGTCACTCTCTTCGACCACCTTGGCCGGTCACCCGAGAGCGGGCCGAGCCGTCAGGCGGTCACCAACTCGGCGCGCTACGGCCTCACCGAGGGCAGCTACGCCGCCGAGACCTTGACCCTCACCGACAACGGGCTGAAGGCGGTCAACCCCGACGCCTCGCCGCGCGAGCGCGCCCGCGCGCGGTACAAGCTCGCCATCGAGGGCATCG
>JALRCL010000164.1 GCA_023268575.1 Patulibacter sp. | reverse complement strand
TGGATCCCGCGCTGGCTGGACCGCGTCCTGCCGCGCCTGCACGTCTGACGCGCGACGTGGGTGCCGCTCACCCCGGGGCGCGGGGCGCCGCTGACTCCGGCGCGCGGGGCGCCGCGGCACAGGCGGGCGTCGGGCTCGCCGCGGGACTGATCGCCGGGCTCTTCGGCGTCGGCGGTGGGATCCTCATCGTGCCCGGGCTCTGGTGGGCCGCGCGCATGGAGCAGCGCCGCGCGCACGGCACGTCGCTCGCCGCGATGGTGCCGCTCACCGTCGCCGGCGTCGCCACCTACGTCGTCGGGGGACACGTGGACTGGCCCGCGGCCGCGGCGCTCGCCGCCGGTGCGCTCGTCGGTGCGTGGACGGGCGCGGGTCTGCTCGCGAGGGTGCGGCCGCGCACGCTCACCATCGCCTTCGTCGCCGCGCTGCTGCTGTCCGCCGCGCGGATGCTGCTCGGCGGGGCCGAGCCGCGCGCCGACGCGGTCACGCCGCTCGGTGTCGCGGTGCTCGCCGCGGTGGGCCTGCTCTCGGGGGTCCTCGCCGGCCTGCTTGGCATCGGGGGCGGCGTGATCATGGTGCCGGTGATGACGATCGCGTTCGGATTGCCGCCGGTGGTGGCCAAGGGCACGTCGCTCGCGGTGATCGTCCCGACGGCGCTCGTCGGCACCTGGCGCAACGTGCGGGCCCGCAACGTCGATCTGCGCGCCGCGGTCGTCGTCGGGCTCGGAGGGTCGGCCTCGGCCGCGGTCGGTGGCGTGCTCTCCGCGCGCCTGCCCGACGCGCTGGCCAACGCGCTGTTCGGGCTGCTGCTGCTCGCGATCAGCGCCCGGATGCTTCGGACGCTGCGAGCTCCCGCATCGACGTGAGGATGTTGGCGAGGTGGTGCGCCGCGAGCTTCCTCGCCAGCTCGGGGTCGCGGTCCTCGATCGCGCCGAGGATGTCGCCGTGCTCGCGCCAGTTCATCTCCCCGAGCGTGCCTCGTCCGAGCGACTGCAGCAGCTCGGTCTGCGCGCTGAGCGGCTCCATCACGAACGACAGGTAGACGTTGTCGGCCGCGCGGTCGATGGCGAGGTGGAACTCGGAGTGCAGTTGCGCGACGTCGGCGAGGCATCGCTTGGCCAGCGCGCGCTCGCCGCGCGCATAGATGTCGTGCAGTCGCGCCAGGTCGTCGTCGGTGCGGTGGATCGCCGCCTCCGCCGCCGCGTGCGACTCCACCAGGCTGCGGACCTCGAGCAGCGCCACCGCGCGCGCGGGCGTCAGGCTCGCCACGCGCGCACCCTTGTACGGCTCGACGACGACGAGGCCCAGGGCCTCGAGGGTGCGCAGGCCCTCGCGCACGGGGTTGCGCGAGACCCGCAGCTCGGCGGCGAGCACCTCCTCGGCGATGTGGTCGCCCGGCATCAGCTCGCCCGCGTTGATCATCCAGCGCACGCTGTCGGCGACGTACTGGCGCAGCGGCACGTCCTTCGGTCGCGGCGGGACCGCGGATCGGCGACGCGGCATCACGAGCGAACCTAACGCGTCGCACCATCCGTGGCGGCGCAGTTCGTGCGGCCGCGCACTAGCGTCGCGGGCGTGTCGGAGCTCCTCAAGGTGCGCAAGTACGTGACGAACTGCGAGGACGTGCTGGCCGAAGGGGGCACGAGTATCCCCGGCGGCCGTACGGTGCGCAAGGCCGTCGGTGCCGCCGTGATCGCCAACCCGTTCGCCGGCGTCCATGGGGCCGACCTGGCACCCCTCGAGGCGATCGGCGCCGAGATCTCGGGCCTGCTCGCGGAGCGGGCGCTCGCCGCCCTGGGCGTCGACGCGTCCGCCGTCACGGCGTACGGCAAGGGCGCCATCGTCGGCGTCGCGGGCGAGATCGAGCACGCCGCGGCCCTCCTGCATCCGCGCTTCGGCGCGCCGGTGCGCAAGGTCGTGATCAAGGGCGATGACATCATCCCGTCCACCAAGAAGGTCGCGGGCCCGGGCGCACAGATCACACTGCCCATCACGCACAAGGACGACATCTGGTCCTTCGACGAGATGGACGCGATCGACGTGTCGGTCGCCGACGCGCCGCGGCCCGACGAGATCCTCGTGTGCGTGGTGCTCGCGACGGGCGGGCGGCCGTTCGCGCGCACTCGCAAGCCCGGCTGAGGCGGCACGGGGTGGCCGGGTCGCTGGGGCGGCGCGGGGTGGCCGGTCGACCATGAAGGCGATGATCCTGCTCACCCGACGCGCGGACATGACGCACGACGACTTCGAGCGGTGGTGGCTCGGCGAGCATGCGCCACTCGCGCGGCGACTGCCGGGGCTGCGCGCCGCGACCTTCAACGTCGTGCAGGAGCCGAAGTCGGGCGAGCCCGACGGCATCACCGAACTGTGGTTCGACTCGCGGGCCGACTTCGACGCGGCCTACGCCAGCGAGATCGGCGCCGCCGTGGTCGCCGACTCGATGGCCCACGTCGCGGGCCGGGTGCGGTTAGTGGTCGACGAGCACCGCGTCAGCGAAGGCGCGTAGCGAGCCGAACGTCCAGTCGGGGCTGACCGGCGCGGCCGGCGGCGTGGCGCCGCCCGTGGCACCCCCCGCGCGCGTCGCCCCGTAGCGGTCGATCCGCGCGGTCGCGAGGCCGGCGGCCTTGGCGGGCACGTGGTCGTGATACAGGCTCTGCGCCACGTGCAGATGTGCGTCGCGAGCGACGCCCATCTCGGCCGCGCGCGCGAGCAGCGCGCGGAAGTTGGCCGGGTCGGGCTTGTACGAGCCGATGTCCTGCGCGGTGAGGACCGCGTCGAAGGTCACGCCGAGCCGCGCCTGCGAACCGGCGAACGACGCGCGGTCCACGTTGGACAGGATCACGAGCCGGCAGCGCCGCCCGAGGTCCACGAGCGCGTCGTGGCTGTCGGCGAACGCAGGCCACTCGGGCACCGACGCGGCGAACGCCCGCGCGTCGGCCTCGCAGCGCTCGGCCGCCGTCGCGGGGTCGGGGAGGCCGAGGCTCGCCGCCATGCGCCTCCACGTCTCGGCGAGGATCGTCGGGTAGGTCCACGTCGGGTGGGCGTCCTGCACGTGGGTCTCGTGCGACGCGAAGAGCGCGAGGATCTCGGCCTGGCCCGGATGCGTGCCGTGCGCGCCGGCGAGCCGCGCGACCGTGGTGACGATGCCGAGCTCCCAGTCGATGAGCGTGCCGTAGCAGTCGAAGCTGAGGAGTCGGGCGTCGGCGAGTCGCACGTGGGCCTCGTCGGGTGGAGCGGGGGCTCAGCCGGCGAGCGCCGCGCGCAGTGCGGCGACGTGGTCGGGCGTGACGCCGCAGCACCCGCCGAGGATCGAGGCGCCGCGCGCGCGCCACTGCTCGGCAAACTCGGCGTAGCGCGCGGGCGTGAGGTCGTCGCGCAGGCGCAGGATGTCGGTGTTGGCCGCCGCGTCCTTGCGCTGCGGCGGGAAGGCGTTGGCGTAGACGCCGAGCACGGGGTGGCCCGGGGAGCCGACCGGCGGGACGAGGCCGTCGAAGAGGTCGGCCGGCGGCGACGGCGCACCGGGCGGCGACGTGCGCGGTGCCGGCTGTGCGGGTGCGGGCAGCGCGGACGCGGCCTCGTCCAGCGCGGCGGCCATGACCTCGGGCTGCGAGCAGT
>JALRCL010000109.1 GCA_023268575.1 Patulibacter sp. | reverse complement strand
GTCCGCGGCGGCGGGTCGCTGAGCTGGGACTTCTTCACGACCGACCCGACCGGCGCCGCGGGCGCCGTGAGCAACGCCGAGCGGTTCCTCGGCGGCGCGGCGTCGAGCTCCGGCGCGGCGAACGACCTGGGCGGCATCCGCTCGGCGATCCTCGGCACGCTCGAGGTCGTCGGCATCGCCGCGGCCGTCGTCGTCCCGGTCGGCATCGCGGTCGCGGTGTACCTCGTGGAGTACGGCGAGGGCACGCGGTTCGGCACCTTCGTCCGCTACCTCGTCGACGTCATGACCGGCGTGCCGTCGGTGGTCTTCGGCCTCTTCGTCTACAT
Source organism: Patulibacter sp. (assembly GCA_023268575.1). Classification (GTDB taxonomy): domain Bacteria; phylum Actinomycetota; class Thermoleophilia; order Solirubrobacterales; family Solirubrobacteraceae; genus Patulibacter. The sequence continues at coordinate 3,231 of JALRCL010000109.1, read as the reverse complement.
CACGCTCGTCGTGAGCCAGGTCGGCGGCGTCCCGTTCGCCGGTTGGAAGGCCGCCGTGGCGCTCGGCCTGCTGATGCTGCCGATCGTCATCAACTCCGCCCTCCCGGTGCTGCGGCTCGTGCCCCAGCAGCTGCGCGAGGCGGCGCTCGCGCTCGGCGTGCCGCGCTGGAAGGTCATCCTCCGGATCGTCCTGCCGACGGCGGCGCCGGGCCTCGTGACCGGCTCGCTCCTTGCGATCGCCCGCGCGGCCGGCGAGACGGCCCCGATCATCTTCACCGCCGGCGTCGCAACCGCGCTCGCCGGTGACCCGAACGGCCCGCTCAACACGCTGCCGGCCCAGATCTACGCCGACGTGACCGCGTCCTCGTCGGCCCAGCACGACCGGGCGTGGGGCGCCGCGCTCACCCTCGTCGTGCTGATCCTCCTCCTCAGCCTCATCGCCCGCCTCGCCCAGCGCAGGAGCCGCATCGCATGACCTCCCCGAACGCCGACAACGCCGCCATCCGCGATCTGGAGCAGGCCGTGAGCGACGCGTCGACGCCGCTGCGACCCCTCGACTCCGGCACGCCGAAGCCCGCCGGGCCCCCGGCCGCGGGGACCGGGCACACGGTGGCGCTGAAGGGCGTGAAGTCGTTCTACGGCGACGCGATGGCGGTGAAGGGCGTCGACCTCGAGTACCGCGCCAACGAGGTGACGGCGATGATCGGCCCGTCGGGCTGCGGCAAGTCGACGCTCCTGCGCTCGATCAACCGCATGCACGAGGAGATCCCGGGCGCGCGCGTCGAGGGCGAGATCCTCCTCGACGGCGTCGACATCAACGCGCCGGGCACGGACGTCGTGGCGATCCGCCGGATGATCGGGATGGTCTTCCAGCGCCCGAACCCGTTCCCGACGATGTCGATCCGCGAGAACGTCGCGGCCGGCCTGCGGTTCAACAAGATCAAGGACGTCGACCACGACGAACGCGTCGAGTGGGCCCTGCGCGGCGCCGGCCTCTGGGACGAGGTGAAGGACCGCCTCGACGCCCCGGGCGTCGGGCTGTCGGGCGGCCAGCAGCAGCGGCTCTGCATCGCGCGCACCATCGCGATCAAGCCCGACGTGATCCTCATGGACGAGCCCTGCTCGGCGCTCGATCCGATCGCGACGCTGAAGGTCGAGGAGCTCATCCAGGAGCTCAAGCAGGAGTTCACGATCGTCCTCGTGACCCATAACATGCAGCAGGCGGCCCGCTTCGGCGACCGCACGGCGTTCATGTACCTCGGCGACCTCGTGGAGGCCGGCCCGACGGACAAGATCTTCACGAACCCCGAGGACCCGCGCACCGAGGAGTACGTGTCCGGCAAGTTCTCGTGAGCCGCCGGCGGAGCGCCCGTCCGATGCACGGTCGGGCACGGTCCACCGCGCGGTGGACGGGGACGATGCGGCGCGTCGCACGTCGGTGCCCGCGACGCGGAACGGATTAGGGTGACGCCCGTGGCGACCACGCGATCGCAGTACCGCCAGGAGCTCCAGCAGCTCGAGGCCGCGTGCCTCGGCGCGCTGGACCTCGTCGTGCGCCAGGTCGAGCGCGTGACCGAGGCGCTCGAGCACCAGGACGTCGAGCTCGGGACGTTCGTCATCGCCGACGACGACCGCGTCGACGGCCGCTACCTCGAGGTGAACCAGGGCGCCCTGTCGCTCTTCGCGCTCCAGGCGCCGGTCGCCGGGGACCTGCGGCTCATCGCGAGCCTCATGCACGTCGCCAAGCACTTCGAGCGCATGGGCGACCAGTGCGTGAACATCGCGAAGCTCATCCCGCTGACCGGCAACGATCCGCCGCGCCGCCACGAGGTGCTCAAGCCGATCCTGCGGATGGGCATCCTCGCGCGCGACGAGGTCGTGCAGTGCCGGCAGGCGCTCGAGCTGCGCGACGTCGAGCTCGCCCACGACATCGTCCGTCGCGACCAGGAGCTCAACGCGCTGAACCGCGAGGTCTTCCGGCTGGCGATCGAGCTCGGCGACGACCTCGACACGCGCGAGTGGCTCATGACGATGACGATGGTCGCCCGCGCGTTCGAGCGGATCGGCGACAACGCCGTCGACATCGGCGAGCAGGTCGCGTTCATCGTCGAGGGCCGCTTCCCCGAGGACGCGCCCGGGAGGCCGGCGGCCCAGCGCCCCGGCGGGGTCGCGAGCTAGCGTCCGGGGCGTCGCCGCGCGCCACGGTCGCGGGGTCAGGCACCCGGCGGCGCGACGTCGCGGAGGCTCGCGACGATCCGCCGCAGCGCGCGCTCCGGGTGCGCGTCGTCAGCCGCCTGCGCGAGGTGCCCGCGCAGCCGGTGCGCGGTCGGCGCCCGCTCGACGTCGATCCCGTCGAGCCGTCCGCCCGTCGAGCGGCGGCGGCTGAGGTGGTAGATGCTCGCGCCGCAGGTGTAGTTGAAGAGCGTCACGAACGCGCCCGCCGCCTCGTCGTCCGGGAACCCGGACCGGGTCAGCAGCTCGAGCACGCGGTCGGCGAGCTGGGTCGCGACCGGTCCCTCGATCGGCCGCCGCAGCGTCGCCTCGGCGACCGACGGGTGCGCGGTCAACAGCCGGTGCAGCGCGGTGAAGAACCGCAGCAGCTCGGCCTCCCACGCCGCCTCCGGCTCGATCGCCGGCAGCTCGCGCAGCGTCCGGTCGACCATGAGGTCGACGAGGGCGTCCTTGCCGTCGACGTGGTTGTAGAGCGCCATCGCGGAGACGCCGAGCGCGCTGCCGACCCGGCGCATCGTCACGGCGTCCAGCCCGTCGGCGTCCGCGATCCGGAGCGCCGCGGCGACGACCTGCTGCTCGTCGAGCGTCCGGCGGGGCGTGCTTGCTCGCGCCACGGCCCGGATGATAGGTATTTACTAAGTAAGTACGAGGAGGGTCGTGGGGATGGCACTGAAGAACGAGCTGGAGCCGGCGGACGTCGCGCGCCGCCTGTCGGCGTGGCTGCCGGACGCGCTGGGCGTCGACGGGCCCGTCGCGGTCGACGACGTCGAGATCCCGCACGCGAGCGGGATGTCGAGCGAGACCGTGCTGCTGCGCGCGTCGTGGACGGGAGAGGACGGACCCGCTGGGCGCGGGCTCGTGGTCCGCGTGCCGCCGGCGGTCGGGCTCTTCCCCGACCTCGACGTCGCCCGCGAGGCCGCGACGATGCGCGAGCTCGCCGCGCACGCCGACGCGCCGGTGCCGGACGTCCTCGCCCACGAGACGACCGGCGACGTCCTC
>JALRCL010000082.1 GCA_023268575.1 Patulibacter sp. | reverse complement strand
ACCGAGACGTGCTCCCCGATCTTCCGCGCCAGGGCGATGTTGTGCGTGATGACGAGCATCGTGCCGCCCATCTCCGCGTGCTGCTCGACGAGCAGCTCGCCGAGCAGCGCCGTGCGGACCGGGTCCAGGCCCGAGTCCGGCTCGTCGAAGATCACGATCTCCGGCTCGGTGACCAACGCGCGCGCGAACCCGGCGCGCTTGCGCATCCCTCCGGAGAGCTCGTTGGGCATCAGGCCGCCCGCGTGCCCCATGCCCACCTCCCCCAGGCGCTGGTTCACGACGTGCGCGATCCGGTCCTCGGGCATGTCCGTGTTCTGCCGGAGCGGGAACGCGACGTTGTCGAAGATGTTCATCGACCCGAACAACGCCCCGTCCTGGAAGAGGATGCCGAACTTCTGGCGCATCTCCAGCAGCTGGGAGGTCGTCATGTGCGGCACCGACCGGCCGTGGACGAGGATGTCGCCGTAGTCGGGGAACAGCAGGCCGATCAGGTGCTTGATGAGGACCGACTTGCCGGTGCCCGAGGGCCCCAGCACGATGGTGATCATCCCCTCCGGGATCCCGAGGTTGAGGCCGTTGAGGATCGGGCGGCTGCCGAACGTCTTGTAGACGTCGATGCACTCGATCGACCAGAACTCGCCCGGGTTGGCCTCGCGGAACGAGCTCTGCCCCTCGTGCAGGCTGTACTCGTGAGCGCGGTCGAGCAGCTCCCGGGTCTCGGGGTCCGCGCCGGTGGGCGTCGACGCGTCGGCCTCCGCCTCGTGGATCGTGGTCTGGGCGCCGCTCCCGCGACGCCCCCGCTGGAGCAGCCCTCGTCCCGCCATCGTGTTCTCCTTGCCCTGCAGGCCGGCCCGTGCCGGGGGGACGGAACGACCGTCCCTCGTCTGCTCGGCGAGCCTACGTCCGGGTCCGCGCCGGGTGGATGCCGAACGGGGTGGATATCCCTCCCCCCTTGGAGGTGGCATCGCGGGCACCGGTCCGTCGAGGCGCCTAGAGTCGCGCCGTGGAGCCCTTCTTCCTCTTCGCGCAGTTCGAGTTCACGCACGGCGTCGGCCCGGGCCCCGGTCGCTACCTCGTCGCCCCCGATCGCGACCGCGACGATCCGGGCGCCTCGCTCGCCCGCGGCGAACCGCACCGCACCCTCGGCACCACGCTCGGCACCGGGCAGGCGGACGTGCTCGTCGTCGCCGTGCACGGCGCGAACCGGGCGCCGTTCCGCCTGCGCCGGAAGGCGCGACCGGCGGATCCGGCCGCCGGCGTCGAGGAGGTCCCCGTCCTGCTGGCCGCCTACGTCGAGGCCTCCACGCCGATCGGCCAGGCCGACGCAGCACGGCGGCGGCTCGACGAGATCGCCGGAGACGAGGCGCTCCAGCAGCGCTGGATCGACGAGGGGCTGGACGTCCTGAACCGGGCCATCCGCGCGTACCGCGCGGGCGCCGGCGATCCCTACCTCCTGGAGGTCGCGCGGCGGGACGCCCGCGTCGTGCGCATCGGGTACGCGACGACGACGCAGGTCGCCGACGGCCGATGGACCGAGGCGCTCGAGATCCCGCCGCCGCCGGGGGGCCGCCAGCGGCGCGCCCGGGTGCTGGCACCGGCGGAGGCGGTCGCGGACGCCATGACCGGTCGGCTGCCGGTCCTCGAGTGCGAGGACCTCCTGCTGCGCGTGCACCTCGACCTCGACCACCGGCGGTGGCGGGCCGCCGCGCTGCAGCTGGCCGCCGCGGCCGCGCTGCTGGCCACCGAGTTGCCGGGCGACGACCGCGCCGAGCTCGCGGAGGCCGGCGCGGCACTCGCCCGCGTGGCGTGCGAGCGGCCGCTGGACGACGCCGAGATCGAGGAGGTCGAGGCGCTGCTGCACCGCGCGCGACGGGTGGTCGAGCACCGCCGCGCGACGCTCGTGCGCGGCTGAGCGGCTCCGGCCCGCGCTCCGGATCGGCGACGGCGGGCCCGGAGCGCGACCCGGCCGGTCAGGCGTCGCTGCTGAGGACCATGTCGTACGCGCGCGCCTCGCGCTTGCGCGACAGGTCGATGTGCACGTGCTTGACCTCGGTGTACTCGTTCAGCGCGTCGGGGCCGAGCTCGCGGCCGAGGCCGCTCTGCTTGTAGCCGCCGAACGGGAGGGCCGGGTCGACCATGTGCACGTCGTTGACCCAGACCGTGCCGGCCTGGAGCTTCGCCGCGACCTCGAGCGCCTGCTCGTAGTCCTCGCTCCAGACCGACGCGGAGAGCCCGTAGATCGAGTCGTTCGCGATCGCGACGCCCTCGGCCGGATCGCCGGAGTACTTGATGACGCAGAGGACCGGACCGAAGATCTCCTCGCGAGCGATCCGCATGTCGTTGGTGACGTCGACGAAGACCGTCGGCTCGATCCAGAAGCCCCGCTCGAACGCCGCGCCCTCCGGCACGCCGCCGCCGGTGGCGACCGTGGCGCCCTCGGCGCGGCCGATCTCGAGGTAGGACAGGATCCGCTCGTGCTGCTCGGCCGAGACCACGGGGCCGAGGTCGGTGTCGAAGTCGGCGGGGTCGCCGAGCCGGATCGTCGCCGCCCGCCGCACGATCCGCTCCACGAGCTCGTCGTGGATCGACTCCGGGACGACGAGTCGGGTGATCGACTCGCACATCTGCCCGGAGTAGAGGCAGCAGCCGAAGAGCGCGGCGTCCGCGAGCGTCTCCAGGTCGGCGTCCTCGAGGACGACCGCCGCGCCCTTGCCCCCGAGCTCCAGCGAGACCTTCTTCACGGTCTGCGACGCCAGGCGCATGATCTCGCGGCCGACCGCCGTGGAGCCGGTGAACGCGACCTTCCCGACGTCGGGGTGCGACGCGAGCCGCGCGCCGACGTCCTCGCCGTCCCCCGTGATGACGTTCAGCACGCCGGCGGGCAGACCGGCCTCGTGCGCGATGCGCGCGAAGGCCAGCGTCGAGAGCGGCGTCTTCTCGTCGGTCTTGATGACGACCGTGTTCCCGGCCGCGAGCGCCGGACCGATCTTCCACAGCGCGAGGACGAGCGGGAAGTTCCAGGGCAGGATCCCCGCGCAGACGCCGATCGGCTCGCGCCGGAGCACGTTCTGCGAGATCGTCGGGTACGGCGCGGTCGCGATGCCGCGCTCGCGCTCCTGCTTGGCGGCGAGCTCGGCGAAGTACGTGAGGTGGGGCGCGGCGAGGCCGATGTGGAAGCCGCCGGCCTGGCGGACGGTGGCGCCGTTGGCCGCGATCTCCAGCTCGATGAGCTCCTCGACGTGCTCGGACACCGCCTCGGCGACCCGCAGGAGCACCGCGCCGCGGTCCTCCCCGGTCATGCCGGACCAGCCGCCGCGCTCGAAGGTCCGCTTCGCGACGGCGACGGCCTGGTCGACGTCCTCGACGGTGCCCTTGGCGACGGTCGCGACGAGCTCCTCGTTCGCCGGGTTGCGGATCTCGTAGCGCTCGGCGGCGTCCTTCCCCTCGCCGCCGATGAACATCTGGTGGTGCTGGACGCCAACGGTCGCCATCTCGTCTCCCGGTACGTGGTCCGCGTCGTGCGGCGCGGATCGATCGGCCCGATTCTGGTCCGCGGCGGGCGTCGGGAAATCCTCCCGGCGGAGGGTTCGGACCATCCGAAGGGACCCCGCGCCCGGCCGATCAGCGCGCCCGATCCGCGCGCCGCCGCTCAGCCCGCCGCCGGCCGGCCCCCGGGCCACTCGATCGGTCCGGCGAGGAGCAGGTGGCTGCCGAGCGGGCGCCCGAGCACGCGCTGCACCTCGCGGCTGGCCTCGAGCACCGCGGCCAGGTCGATGCCGGTCTCGATGCCCATCTCGTGCAGCAGCGAGACGAGATCCTCGGTGGCGATGTTGCCCGTGGCGCCCTTCGGGACCGGGCATCCGCCGAGCTCGCCGAAGCTCGACTCGAACGTCGAGATCCCCGCCTCGAGCGCCGCGAGGACGTTCGCCAGTCCCTGCCCGCGCGTGTTGTGGAAGTGCGCCGTGAGCTCGAGGCCCTCCCCGGTCGCCGCCCGCAGGCGACGGAAGAGCGCCCGGACCTGGAGCGGATTGGCCATGCCCGTCGTGTCGCCGTAGCCGACCTCGTCGGCGCCGGCGGCCTCCAGTCGCCGCGTCAGCTCGAGCACGCGCTCGGCCGGGACGACGCCCTCGTAGGGGCAGCCGAAGGCCGTGGCGATCACGGCCTGGCAGCGCAGCCCGGCGGCGCGGACGCGCGGCACCATCTCCTCGATCGCCGCGATGCTCTCCGCGACGGAGCGGTTGACGTTGCGGCGGTTGTGCGTCTCGGACGCGGAGGCGAACACGCAGACCTCGTGGAACCGGTCGGCGTGCTCGAGGGCCCGCTCGAGCCCGCGGACGTTCGGCACCAGCACGCTGAGGTGCACGTCGGCCGGCACCTCGAGGCGCTCGAGCACCTCGACCCCGTCGTCGAGCTGCGGCAGCACGTCCGGCCGGACGAAGCTCGCGACCTCGATCCGGCGCAGGCCCGTGCGAGCGAGCTGCTCGATCAGGCGGATCTTGTCGGCGGTGGCGATCCGCTCGGGCTCGTTCTGGAACCCGTCGCGGGGACCGACCTCCCGGACGACGACGGCGGACGGCAGTTCGTGATCGGTCACGACGCTCCTCGGGGCTCGCGTGGACGCGGGGCCTGGGTGCTCCGCCGGAGCAAGGCTGGCGCACCCCTTCGCCGCACTCCTCCATCGTTGGGGGGAGATCGCTCCTCCGGCGGCGTGGTCCGACCGGAAAGGCCCACCCCTGCGCGCACCGTTCGGCTAGGTTCGGAACCACGGGCGGGGAGGCCCGTCGGGCGGCCCGCCGGGCCCCTGCGTGGGCGAATCAGGGAGCGAGGAACGTGGCGCCAGCAACGGCGACCGGTCACGGCATCGAGGAGATCGCGCAGCGCGTGCGAGCGCTCGCAGCGGAGGCCCGCGCGCTCGTCACGGCGACGCTCCCGGACCCGGACCCCGGGCCGGCCCGGCAGCTCATCGCCACCCTGGCGGAGGCCGCGGAGGTGATCGGCGCGATCTTCGCCGACGCCGACCACGCGCCGGACCCGGGCGACGCGGCGGACCTCTGCGAGCTGCTCGTGGAGGTCGGCGAGCTGCAGTCCGACCTCCGGGAGCACACGCTCGGGCTCCGCTTCCAGACGCTGAACCGCATCCACGAGGCCCTGGCGCGCCTGCGCCAGGAGCCGAGCTCCGCCGCGCTGCTCGCCGCGGCTCCGGCGGAGCTCTGCCGCGCCTGCGGGTTCGACCGGGCGCTGATCTCGCGCGTCCGCGGCTCGACGTGGGTTCCCGAGATCCTGCACGTCGACGCCGAGGCGACGTCGGAGGTCAACGTCGCCCTCGACGCGTTCCTCGCCGGGCGGGAGATCCCCCTGACGACGTCGATGCTCGAGGCCGAGCTCATCCGCCGCCGGGCACCGGCGCTCATCCACGACGCGCAGCACGAGGGGCGGACCTTCCGCCCGCTGATGGACGTCTCCGAGACCCGCAGCTACGTCGTCGCGCCGATCGTCACCTCGGGCCCGGTGATCGGCCTCCTGCACGCGGACGCCTACAGCTCCGGGCGGCCCCTCTCGGCCCACGACCGCGACAACGTCCAGACGTTCGCGGAGGGGTTCGGGCTGTTGTTCGAGCGCGCGGTGCTCGTCGAGCGCCTCGCCGAGCAGCGGGAGCGGATCGGCAAGGCGTTCGCGTCGACCGAGACGATGATCGGCGAGCTCTGCGACTCGCAGGTCCGCCTCGCCCGGGAGACCGTCGACCCGACCGCCGCGGTGTCGTCCGCCGCCTCGGTGCTCCCGCCCCCCGAGGCCCGGATCAACAGCCTCCTGACGCCCCGGGAGCGCGAGGTGCTCTCCCTGCTGGCCAGCGGCGCCACGAACGCGCAGATCGCCGACCAGCTCGTGGTGTCGGAGAGCACCGTGAAGTCGCACGTCAAGCACATCCTGCGGAAGCTCCGGGCGTCGAACCGCGCGGAGGCGGTCTCGCGCTATCTGCGGCTGGTCCGCGCCCACGCCCCGAACCGGAGCAGCTGATGAGCACCGCGACCGCACGCGAGGTGCCCCGCGCCTTCCCCGCCCCCAGCCGCAGCCCCGGCTGGCGGCGCCGCGAGAGCGAGCTGCTGAACCGCGTCACGGAGCTGCACCAGGACGTCGCCGAGGCGATCGGGACGCGTCTGCGCGTCCCGCCCGTGGACCGGGACCGCCCCGGGCGCTCCGCCGAGATCGTCTCGGCGCTCGTCTGGGTGTGCATCGAGCGGCTGCGGGAGAACGCCCAGGGCGCGCCCGCCCGGACGCGGCGCCTGGCGCAGCTCGTGGTCGCCTTGCAGCGGGTCTCGCTGGAGCTCTACGAGCACGAGCTGAGCCTGCGCACCCGGCGCCTGGCGGACTGCTCGGCCGGCCTGGCGCGGCTGCGGTCGCTGCCGTCCTCCGCCGACCTCGTCGACCAGGTCTGCGAGGAGCTCGTGCGACGGTGCGGGTTCGGCCGCGTCGTCCTCAGCCGCGTCGAGCAGGGGAACTGGAAGCCCTGGACCGCGCACTTCTCCGACGCGCGCGAGTTCGAGGGGTGGTTCACGAACTGGGTCGACCAGGGGATCCCGCTCCAGGACGACACGCTCGAGGCGGTGCTCCTGCGAGAGCGTCGCCCGGGCATCGTCTACGACACGGCGACCGCGCAGGTCCATCGGCCGATCATCGTCGAGGACGGGCACTCGGCCTCCTACGTCGCCGCACCGGTGATGCCGGGCGGCCACGTCGTCGGATTCCTGCACGCCGACTACTCGCCCGGGGACCGCCGGGTCGACGACGTCGATCGCGACGTGCTGTGGGCGTTCGCCGAGGGCTTCGGCCAGATCTACGAGCGGACGGTGCTCCTCGAGCGCCTGCGGGCGCAGCGCGACCACGTGCGGGAGACGCTGGCCAGCGCCGAGCGGATGATGGACGAGCTCTGCGACTCGGGCATCGACCTCGCGCAGCAGCCCGATCCCGGATCGGTCGTCGCGCGCAGCGCGGTGTCCGCCCTCGCCCCGAGCAACGACGCGCTGGCGGAGCTCACCGCGCGCGAGCGCGAGGTCCTGGAGCTCATGGTCGTGGGCGCCACGAACGGCGCGATCGCGGAGCAGCTCGTGATCACCGAGGGGACGGTGAAGTCCCACGTGAAGCACATCCTCCGCAAGCTCGGCGCGGTCAACCGCTCGCAGGCGATCGCCCGCTACCTCGGGATCGCGCAGCCCGACGAGGCCTGAGCCGGTCAGGCCTCCGCGTCGGCGACGGCCGACCGGAGGATCGGCAGGACCCGGAGGAGCTTGCGGACCGCGCCCTCGAAGACGACCTCGCCGGCGAGGATCGCCATCGGCAGGTGGGTGCTGTCGGCGAGCATCCGGTCGAGGTCGTCGGCGTCGAGCGTCAGCCGCACCGTCGGCGCCGCGTCGTTCGGGCTCCCGGCGACGACCATCGGCGGATCGCGGTCGAGGAGGAGCGTGAGCGCGGCGTCCGGGACGTCGCGCAGCTCCAGCACGGCGCGAACGTCGGCCTCGGCGAGGCGCTCGGCGACCTGCCGGTCGGCGAGCGCCAGGCGCACGCGCTGGGCGAAGCGGTCGACGGGGCCCCCGGGGACCGGGACGTGCGGGCGGTCTCCGTGGTGGTCGCCGGCGGCCATCGAAGCGTCGTGAAGGGAAACCGGGGCGGCGGCTGGCCGAGCGGACGGCCGGGCCCGCGCCGCCGTGCCGGGGAACGTGCTGGACTCCGCTGCCATGACGTCTCGTCTCTCGTCCCGGATCGCTGGGGGCGGAGGCGCCCTCCGGGAACGCGGCATGCCGCTGCCGCTCCGGCGCACTCCCTGCGGCCCATCGTATGCGCGACGCCGACTCCCGTCGAACATTCGTTGCCGGAAGCTGCGGATCGCCCCTGGGTGTGCTTGCAGGCTACGGACCGCGCGATCCGCCGGACCTCCTGCGGAGGGAGGAGTTGCCCCCTCCCCGGGAGGAGGTCACCGCCCCGGATGCGCGGTCGCGCCGTGATCGTCAGTCCGTGTCGAGGCCACGCGGGAAGTACCCGACCTCGTCGCGCTCGGGCGTCAGGGCCCACGGCTGCCCGGAGGA